>JABJKT010000136.1 GCA_018660225.1 Kordiimonadaceae bacterium | reverse complement strand
TAATCCATTTTATAAAGATTTGCCGGGGATTACGGCGATGGTAGGCGGTGTCTGGGGGCTCCATTTCGCCTATTGGGGGTTTAATCAATATATTATCCAGCGGGCGCTCGCGGCTAAAAATCTGGTTGAGGCACAAAGGGGGATTGCTTTTGCGGCCGTGTTAAAACTTATTATGCCGGTGATCGTTGTGCTTCCAGGAATTGCCGCATTTGCACTTTTTCCTGATCTTGAAGCGCCGGACCAAGCCTACCCTGAATTGATGAAATTAATGCCGGTCGGAATGATGGGGCTTGTTTTTGCGGCACTTGTCGCGGCCATTGTTTCCTCGCTCGGATCAATGACCAATAGTATATCGACGATTTTTACCATGGATATTTATAATTATTATAAGCCGGATAAAAGCCAGCATCATTATGTTATGGTTGGACGTATTGTCAGTTTATTATCACTGATAATTGCTATGATATGCGCAAGGCCACTCCTTGGTAATTTTGATCAGGCATTTCAGTATGTACAGGAATTTACCAGTTTCTTTACACCCGGCATCGTGATCATATTCATTCTCGGCATGTTCTGGAGCAAAACGACACCCGCTGGCGCACTTGCAGCAGCAATTGGTTCATTTGTAACGTCGATAGCGTTTAAGGTGCTGTGGCCTTCGCTACCGTTTCTTGACCGGATGAATTATATTTTTGTTATTTGTTTTGTTCTGGCTGTTGGTACATCGCTTTTATTTAAAGAAGAAAACAAGCCTATTCATGATGTTGAAAAGGCAGATTTTAGAACGACGCCCGGTTACAATTTGGTTGCTCTTTCTATATTCCTCGTATTAACAGCTATTTATATCACCTGGTGGTGAACTAAAAACTGGACTATTGTAGATGAGAAAAATGTGTTGCTATAAACAGTGTAACCGATTACATTTTGGGTCAATATTAATGATAAAGTATGAAAAGTATGCTTGATATAGTTATATTTGGTGGTGTAGGCGATTTATCGCTGCGGAAACTTTTGCCAGCATTATATTATTTGAAACTCGATGGAAAATTAGCGACCAATAGCCGAATTTTATGTGTTTCAAGAGCTAAAATTGATTATGAAGATTTTTTAGCGCTTGTTGAAGAGAGGCTGAAACATTTTATTAATGATGATTTTAATGATGATTCATGGCGCGACTTTAGCGAACTCTTGCAATATATAGATATTGATCTAGGCGGCAAAAAAGATTGGAAGAAATTATCGAGGTGCCTGGATATCACCAATTCCAAAGTAGGCAAAAAAATAATATATTATTTTTCGGTCCCTCCAACTATATTTGCCCCGATCAGTAAAGAATTAAAAACCAATGGTCTAAATGCAGAAAATACTCGAGTTGTTGTTGAAAAACCACTGGGGGAGAGCCTGAAAAGTGCCGAAATTATTAATGATATTATCAGAGATAGTTTTGAAGAAAGACAAATTTATCGCATTGATCATTATTTAGGTAAAGTACCTGTGCAGAATATACCAAAACTTCGGTTTGATGGTGGAGAATTGGAAGAAATCTGGAATAATGATCATGTTGAGGATATTGAAATTACTGTTTCTGAAACAGTAGGGGTGGAAAGCCGCGCAGAATTTCTTGATCGTGCGGGTATACTTCGTGATATGGTGCAAAACCACCTTATGCAATTACTCACTTATATTGCTATGGAAAAACCAAAATCATTTGATGCAGATGATATTCGTGATGCTAAACTCGAAGTGATTAATGCTCTTTGCCCCATAGGAGTAGACAATGTTAATACACATAGCATTAGAGCACAATATGGATCGAGTAATGGGTTAAGTAGTTATCAGGATGATATAAAATTATCAAAAAACAAAGTTTCCGGAACTGGTGAAACCTATGTCGCGTTAAAAGTTAATATTGATATGCTGCGTTGGCATAATGTTCCCTTTTACCTCCGTACGGGAAAAAGGTTAACTGCACGTTTTGCCGAAATAATTGTTAATTTTAAAGATCGAGAACCACTCACAATTCCCATTCAACCCTTACCCGTCATGGAAAAAGAAATGAGAATACGTGAGGCTTATGAGCTTTTATTGTTCGACGTGATAAACGGTGATCAAACTCATTTCGTTCGAGGTGATGAGATTATGTCATCCTGGAAATGGATTGATCGTATTCGTAGCGCATGGGATACTGTAAATATGCCTATGAGAATTTATCCATCAGGCTCAGAAGGTCCAATGATAAAGTAATGTAATGACAGATTTGAATGACTATAAATTTGATAACCGGGATGAGCTCTTATTACAGCTGAAAGATGATGTGATGAGCAGTTTATCACAAGGCTTGGATAGCAGAAATAAAGCTTCGATGCTACTTTCTGGCGGAACAACACCGGGGCCACTTTATAATTTATTATCTGAACAGGAATTAAGCTGGCACAATGTTTGGTTCGCGCCCACGGATGAAAGGTGGGTTGAGCCTGACCATCAGGATAGCAATGAACGACTAATCAGAGAAACACTGCTGCAAAATAATGCAAAGAATGCTAATTATATTGGACTTAAATCAGCAGGCGATGATCCTTTCATTGGCCAGAAGCAGAGTAACAGAAATATTGCCGCTATGGTGATGCCTTTTGATGTTGTTTTGCTTGGAATGGGCGAGGACGGCCATGTGGCATCCTTATTTCCCGGCCTTGAAGATACGGCTGCGGCAATGGATGAAAAGAATGAAAATTTTTGTCATGGCATAAGGCGCGGCGGTGGTGACACTCCTAGAATGTCGATGACATTAAACTCTCTATTGAACGCTAAAAAAATAATATTATTATTTTACGGCACCAAAAAATTAAAGATATTTGAACGTGCGCGGCTATTTAAAACTGATGCGTTACCGGTAAGTTATCTATTGCATCAAAATAAAGTCCCGGTGAGCCTTTATTGGGCCAACTAAGTACGTTAAGAAAATTAATGGATGTTGACATTGAGTACCAAAGAAACTTAAATCTTATTAGATGAAATTTAATTATACAATGAATAGCCGTTTGGGATTTTAAATTAAAATGAGTTCAGAATTTTTAGTAGCAGATATCGGAGGAACCAACGTACGTTTTGCGCTGGCCCATATCAACGAAGAAAATGATATCAAGCTTGAAAAACTGTCTGTATTGCCAACCGAAAACTGGCTCTATCTGGAAGATGCGGTTTCTGATTACCTAAATCATATCGGGGCAAGACCAAAACGTGCAGCAATTGCATTTGCCGGGCCGGTAAATAAGGACGAAGTGTCAATGACCAATGGCACTTGGCAGTTTAATCAATCTGAGCTAGCACCCTTTATGAAAATGGATGAGGTAAAAGTCCTTAATGATTTTTGCGCAAAAGCTTGCGCGCTACCGCTGCTTAAAGAAAACCAGCTTCAGCAAATAGGGGGCGGTGAAATTGAAGAACGTGGAAATAAGATTGTTGTCGGGCCCGGTACAGGTATCGGTGTCGGCGCGCTTGTCTCGGCCGGGGATAAATGGAAAGCGATTGCCAGTGAAGGCGGTCATATAGGATTTTCACCAAGCAGTGATCTAGAAAAAGAAATTTGTGCAGTGCTTAATAAAGAATATCAACGCCTAACCGTAGAGGATCTTGTGTCTGGCCGTGGGCTAAGTAATATTTATTACGGACTTGGTGCAATAAAAGGAAAGCATTATTTAAAACTCGCGCCAGCAGAAATAAACCAAAAAGCTACAGAGGATAAAGACGAAGACAGCATTGAGACCTTTGAGTTATTTTGCAGCATGCTTGGCTCATATGTCAGTGATATGGCGGGGACTTTTAATGCAACGGGCGGGGTATACCTTGCCGGTGGTGTGCTACCTAAAATCATGGATATATTCCTCAAAAGTGATTTTCGAGAAAAATTTGAAGAAAATGAAAAGCTGCCCTTCGTAAAAGATATTAAAACACAGATTATCCTGGAAGAACAGCCGGCACTATTCGGTGCCGCAGGCTATTATTCAGGTATGTTTTTATAAAACTGTCTATTGATCATCCAAATTTAAAATCATGATATTTCGAAAATCAGTTGGATGGCTTTCAGCTTGTAAGGCGATATATCCTTCAGTAACTGGTATGCCGTCGGCCATGGGATGGGCAGGTTGCTCAGGATCAAATTTATCAGCAATCGGCTTTTTATATTCCATAACTAATTCGCCGTTTATCCATTGGCGCATATATTCGTCATCTTTGACTTCCAGCTCGGCGGTGACCCATTGATCACCGTGATAAGTTTTGGAATTTGAATCAATGCAATGAGTTTTTTCAAGTTTTCCGTCCAGCACGATGTGTGTGCCCGGCGTACAGACATTTCCCGTATGGCGCTCTTTACCGTCACTCAAACCGCCAAGAAGCTGAAATTCGAGCGAGACTGGCCAGCCATGAAGTTTTTTCATACTCTCAGGCGATTGGGTATGGAACATAATGCCATTATTACGGATGCCCCAATCGGGACCACCTTTTATTTGTTCGCCGGTAAATCTATATTCAAGTTTAATTTTATAATGCGAGAATTTTTGATTATAAAAAATATGGCCATATTCTTCTTTAAATTCGTCGTATTCATCATAATTCACCGATAGCATGCCGTCATGAACGCGGAAGGTGTTTTTGTAATTTACGCCTAGATCGGAACCACTGAATTTAACGGTCCAGCCATCGAGATTTTTACCATTGAAAAGAGATATCCATTTTTCTTCTGCGGCAACTGAGGCGTTTGCAAAGCTGATGAAGAGTATTAACAGGGTAAATAATTTCATTTTATATCCTTTTATTTGGGCCTGTACTATCACGAATGATAAGTTCGAAGGGCAGGTAGGTATTCTTGTTTTCTGGCTCATTTCCATTAATGACATCATACAGCATTGACATTGCCTTTGTGCCAAACTCTTCAGCGGGCTGGGAAATGGTTGTAAGCGGTGGGTCGCAAAATTCGGCAAAGCTAATATCATCAAAGCCTGCAATGGAAATGTCATTTGGGACATTTAGTCCATTTTTTTTTGCCTGTTGAATTGCGCCAATGGCCATTTCATCATTCATGCAAAAAATGGCGCTTGGTGGCGTTTTGTTTTTGAAAAGATCGTTTGCCGCTAATGTCCCGGAAGAAATAGAATAATCGCCAACTGTTATATTTGTATCATTGATAGCAATGGCATTCTTTTTTAACGCATTTTTATAACCTTTAAGCCTGTCCTTCGTGACCGTACTGCTTAACGGTCCGGTGATAAGGCCAATATTGATGTGCCCTAAAGAGATTAGATGTTCAGTCATCTTTTGAGCAGCCGTTACATTGTCCAGTTCAACGCTTGGAATATCCGTGCCGCGAATACAGTCGCAGGCATTGACCAGTGGTGCCGACGTATCAATTCCATCTTCAAACGGTATATGGCAGTCAAGTTGGATAATGCCGTCGGTCTGCGAGGTTCTTACCATGTTGGCATATGTATATTCCCGTGTACGCAGGCCTTGTGTGTCACCAAGCAAAACTGCGTATCCAAGGCTCTGGGCGGTTTGCTCAATGCCACGAATAACACGGGAGAAAAACGGGTTTGCGATATCAGGCACCAGTACAACGATGGTTGAAGATTTTCTGGTTCTGAAATTACGGGCGAGCATATCTGGTTTATAATTGGTTTTCTTGATCGCGGCTTCAACTATTTTTCTGGTTTTTGCTGATACTTTATCAGGTTTGCTCAGGGTTCGTGAAACGGTCGCGACCGATACGCCTGCTATTTTAGAGACATCACGAATTGTTGCCATCATTCTTTCCTGATTAAAGATGTGTTGTTATTTTTGTTATTTCAGCTCATATTACACAAGGAAATATAGCTTGCCAATTAAAATGTAATTGATTACATTTTTTAGGGATATAGGATAAAAAATAGGGAGTTTTGATGTCTGATCAAATTAATGCCTCAAGCCGTAAAATAAGAATGGGGATGGTCGGTGGCGGACCGGGTTCTTTTATCGGCGAAGTGCACCGCATGGCGGCGCGACTTGATAATCAAATAGAACTTGTCTGCGGTTCTTTCAGTAGTGATTTTGAAAAATCCAAACAGACAGGCAGTGATCTGTTTCTTGATCCTGCCAGAGTTTACGAGGATTATAACCAGATGATGGAAAAAGAAGCGGCCCTGCCGATCGGTGAGCGGATGGATTTCGTGGCCATTGTCACGCCAAATCATTTGCATTTACCGCCAGCCGAGGCGGCCCTCAGGGCAGGATTTCATGTGATGTCCGATAAGCCGGCAACACTTAATCTTGATGAAGCAAAAAAACTTCAGGATATTGTAGATGAAACAGGCCTCCTTTACGGCCTTACCCATACTTATCTTGGATACCCGATGGTCAAGCAGGCTAGAGCGATGGTTAAAGATGGCAAGTTAGGTGAAATTCGTAAAATACTGGTTGAATATCCCCAGGGCTGGCTTTCGCAGGATGTGGATAATAAACAAGCTGAGTGGCGCATGGATCCCGCGAAATCGGGTGTTGCGGGTGCGATGGGTGATATCGGCACACATGCCCATAATCTGGCGGAATATATATCTGGTGATATAATGGTCGATGTTTGCGCGGACTTGAATATATATGTTAAAGGGCGCCTTCTCGATGATGACGGCTCTGTTTTATTCCGTATGCAAAACGGAGCCAGCGGCACTTTAACGGCGAGCCAGATTTGCGCCGGTGAGGAAAATGCCCTGAAGATTAAAATTTACGGCGAAAAAGGCGGTCTTGAATGGCACCAGATGGAACCATTTAATCTTTATTATAAACCGCACGGTGCAGCGATGCAGACATATACGGCTGGGTTGGATAAAAGCAATTTATCGGCAGAAGCATACAGTGCTTGCCGCTTACCATCAGGACATCCAGAAGGCTATCTTGAGGCATTTGCCAATCTATATACAGGGTTTGCTGAAGCGATCAGAGCCTTCGAGGGGGATTATATGGGGCACGGCCTTATCGGAATTGAAGAAGGCGTGCGTGGCATGGCCTTCGTTGAAGCGTTGGTGAAAAGCACCAATTCAAATGAGAAATGGATAAAAATTGAAAACTAGGAACTAAAATATGAAACAAATTAAAGGACCAGCGCTTTTTTTAGCACAGTTTGCAGGTGATGAAGCGCCCTATAATAGCTTTGAATCCATTGTCGAATGGGCGGCGTCAATCGGTTATATTGGTGTTCAAATTCCGTCGTGGGACGGACGTATATTTGATCTTGAACGAGCGGCGGAAGATCAGACTTATTGCGACGATCTAATAAAAACAGCAGCAAAATATGGTGTGGAAATCACTGAACTATCGACCCACGTTCAGGGTCAATTGGTAGCTTGCCATCCGGCATATGATACGCTCTTTAACGCCTTTGGCCCCGATCACGCTAAGGATGATCATAAAGCCAAAGAGAAATGGGCCACTGAGCAATTAATGCTGGCAGCAAAAGCCAGTAAGAACCTTGGGCTGACGGCACATGTGACATTCCCGGGGGCACTTCTTTGGCATACGGTCTATCCATGGCCGCAGCGTCCTGAGGGGTTGGTTGAGCAGGGCTTTGCCGAACTTGCCAGGCGCTGGTTACCAATTCTCAACGCCTTTGATGACGTTGGTGTTGATGTTTGTTATGAAATCCATCCCGGTGAAGATCTTCATGATGGGGTAAGTTTTGAAATGTTTCTTAAGGCGGTTGATAATCACCCGCGAGCAAATATTTTATATGATCCAAGTCATCTGATTTTGCAGGGAATGGATTATCTGGAATTTATTGATATTTACCATGAACGTATTAAGATGTTCCATGTCAAAGATGGTGAGCTTAATACAAATGGGCGCTCTGGTGTTTATGGTGGCTATCAGTCGTGGGTTGACCGGCCGGGCCGCTTTAGATCGCTAGGCGACGGTCAGATCGATTTTAACGGCATTTTTAGTAAGCTTACACAGTACGGATTTGATGGCTGGGCCGTTGTTGAATGGGAATGCTGCATTAAGGATGCGGAAACTGGCGCAAAAGAGGGTGCACAGTTTGTTAGTGATCATATCATCAAGCCAGCCGAGCGGAGCTTTGATGATTTTGCCGGTGCAGGATCGGATGCGGATTTAAATAATAAAGTTTTAGGACTATAAACCATGACAGATTTTAATGATTTAAACAGGCGGCAAATGCTTAAAACGGTTGCCCTTATGACTGGTGGTGCATTATCCGCATCGGTTATAAGCGGTGTACTTAGTGGTGCGGCCGCACAGGATATTAACAATGCGGCCTTTTCAGCGGATCAGCTAAATTTGGTTAGTGAAATGGCACAAATGATTATTCCTGATACCGACACACCCGGTGCTATAATGGCGGGAGTGCCAGACTATATCCATTTGATTGTATCTGATTGGTATTACGACGACGAGCGAGAAAATTTCATGAAAGGTCTGGCGGCTGTCGATAGCCGCTTTATGAGCGGCTCAGCGGATGAACGTCATAGCATTATGAGCGAAATGGATAATGAAGAAACAGAAGACAAGAGCTTTTTTGCCGAATTTAAAGAGCTTACTCTAGTCGGGTATTTTACATCGCAGATCGGTGCCGAAGAAGAACTTCGTTACGAACAATATCCAGGACCATATCAGGGATGTGTGCCGTTTGAGCAAGTTGGCCGCACGTGGGCGACGTAGGGAATGTTTTTATCACCGATGGGGCAGCGGGCTTCATCGACGTGTCAGAAACCTTCACTAACTTATATGGCCTTTACGGCAAGAGCTGTGGATTATGCCGTCACACAAATGAAAGCAAATGCGCTTTAACTGAAAGAATTATTTTATGAATAGACGTAAATTTATCAAAACCACTGCAGCTTTTAGTGCGGCGAGCATGTTGAGCATGGGCGGTCTTACACGCGCCTTTGCAGCGCCAATTGGAAATGTTGGGATTCAGCTTTATACCATCCGCAATATGATGGCTGAAAATATGGAAGCAAGCCTCGCGCAGGTAGCGGAAATTGGTTACAAAGAAGTGGAGTTCTTCAATTATTATGGCCGCAGTGCGAGGGATGTGAAGGCGATGATCGATCAAAACGGTCTTGTTAGCCCGTCAATCCACGTGAATATTGATCAACTTCGCGGTGATGCGCTGAAAGCAACTATTGAATATGCAGCAACCATGGATCAGAAATATATTACACTTGCCTGGCTCGGTGAAGAAAACAGAAAATCGATGGATCAGTACAAGCGCAATGCCGAGCTATTCCAGGCGGTGGGGGAGCAGTGTAATAAAGCGGGGATCAATTTTGCTTATCATAACCATGAATTTGAATTTAAACCATTTGACGGTGTTAAGCCCTATGACATGCTGCTTGAACAGTTATCAGATGATATTATGGTAATGGAAATGGATCTGTTCTGGATCATTGAAGCGGGTCATGATCCATTTGAATATTTTGATAAATATCCGGGACGTTTTCATATGTGTCATGTCAAAGACAGACGCGAGGACGGTGAAATGGTTTATGTTGGTAATGGCGCCATTGACTTTAACGCAATTTTAGCAAAAGCAAGTCATGCAGGGCTAAAACATTTCTTTGTTGAGCATGACACACCTGGGGACGAAGTACAGATGATGATAACGAGCTATGATACAGCTAAGGGCTTTATGATTAGCTAAATTTAAAAACTGAATAAAATAAAGATAGGTCAAATAATGGATTTTGATGCAATAGTAGTCGGTTCAGGCATTTCAGGCGGTTGGGCCGCTAAGGAATTTTCTGAAAAAGGAATGAAAACCTTAGTGATTGAGCGCGGTCACCATGTTGAACATCAGGAAGATTATGTTGGTGAGGGGCTAGGCCCGTGGGAAATGAAATTCCGCGATAAAGTCGACAGGAAAACCGCAGATAGTGAACATGAAGTTCAAAAGCTTTGTTATGCTTTTCTCGATAGCACCAAGCACTTCTTTGTTAATGATAAAGATCACCCATATTCACACGAAGAGGGAAAACCCTTTAGCTGGATCAGGGGATATCATCTGGGCGGGCGTTCGCTGACCTGGCACCGTCAGAGTTACCGCCTTGGAGATCTTGATTTTGAAGCCAATAAAAAAGACGGCCACGGCGTTGATTGGCCAATCCGCTATAAAGATATGAAAAAGTGGTACGATCATGTTGAATTGTTCGCCGGGATTACAGGTAATAATGATGGGTTATCGCAACTTCCTGACGGGAAATTTCAACCGCCGATGGAGTTTAATTGTGTTGAAAAAGACATCAAAGTACGTATGGAAGAACTTTACGAAGACCGAAGGTTAATTATCGGGCGTGCGGCGCATCTGACTGAACCGACTGAAGAGCAGCTCGCTCTTGGTCGCGGTACATGCCAAAACCGAAATCAATGCCAGAGAGGGTGTTCATTTGGGGCCTATTTTTCAAGTCAGTCGGCGACACTTCCCGCCGCAAGAAATGCTGGCAATTTAACGGTCGTCACAGATAGCATAGTTCATAGTCTGGTATATGACCCGGAAACAAAGAAGGCGACCGGTGTGCGCGTCATAGATTCAAAAACCAAAGAGACAAAAATATACAGCGCGCGAGTGATCTTCATGTGCGCATCAACGCTCGGGTCTACACAAATACTGCTTAATTCCACAAGTGAGACTTTCCAAAATGGCTTTGCAAATAACAGTGGCGCGCTTGGTCATTATTTAATGGATCATCTTTATAATCAGGGAGCGAGCGGCGAATTTCCGGGTCACGATGATAAATATTATGTAGGGCGCCGTGCCACCGGGATTTATATTCCGCGCTTTCAAAATTTGCGCGCTCAAGAAGAAAATTATTATCGTGGTTTCGGCTTTCAGGGTAGTGCGCAGCGCCGTGGCTGGAAAGACAAACTAGATGATAAAGGCTTCGGCGCTGATTTTAAGGAAAGCTTTAATAAACCGGGTCCATGGACATTTAGTATTGATGGTTTTGGCGAGATGCTGCCAGATTATAAAAATCATGTTTCACTTCATAAAACTAAAATTGACCAATGGGGTATTCCTGAGCTTCATATTGATTGTGCATACGGTGAAAATGATTGGACCATGCGCCGTGAGATCGTTGGTGTATCGGTGAAGATGTTAGAAGATCTGGGGCTTAAAAATGTAAAAGGGTATCTGGATGAGGATACATATCCAGGCCTTGGTATTCATGAAATGGGCACGGCGCGAATGGGACGGGATCCCAAGACATCCGTACTCAATTCTCATAACCAGTGCCATGATGTGGATAATGTCTTTATCACCGATGGATCATCAATGACGTCATCAGCCTGCCAGAACCCGTCGCTTACTTATATGGCGTTAACGGCGCGGGCGGTGGATTATGCCGTGACGCAGATGAAAGCAAATAACCTTTAAGAGGATCATAATGAACAGACGCAAATTTATAAAATCAACGGCGGGCCTTAGTCTTGCATCACTTTTGGGAATGCCCGGATTAATGAGCGCTCATGGCGCAACTGGTAAAATATCAAACTATGGTGTTCAGCTATATACTATCAGGCATCTGCTAGCAGAAAATATGCAGCGTACTTTGGCACAAGTGGCCGAAATTGGCTTTAAGGAAGTGGAGGGAATTCTTAATTTAGGTGGCAATGCAAAAGATTTTAAAGCGGCTCTTGATCAAAATGGCCTCAACTGCGTTTCCCGTCATGTCGACCCGATCCAACTGGAAGTCGAAACATTCAAGACCTATATTGAAGATGCCCATACTATTGGTCAGAAATATATGATTATGGGGTGGGTTCCGCCGGAAGACAGGGTGAGGATAGAACAGTATAAGCCTTTGGTGGAAAAGCTTAATGTTGCTTCACATATGTGTAAGGATGCCGGTATTCAGTTCGGTTATCATCATCATGATTTTGAATTTATCGAGCTTGATGGCATTAAGCCTGCCGAGCTGGTTTTTGAGCAAACTGATCCTGAATTAATGAAGATTGAAATGGATTTTTACTGGATGGCTGTCGCTAAGCAGGACCCCTTTGATTGGTATGATCGCTATCCTGGCCGTTTCCCCATGTGTCATTTAAAAGATATTGATGATAATGGCTGGTTTGCTGATGTGGGAAAAGGAAATATTGATTTTGAAAGAAATTTAAGCCGCATTAAGCAGGCTGGTTTTGAGCATTTCTTCGTCGAGCATGATGAACCAGAAAACCCGCTAGAGACTATCCGCTATGGGTTGGAAACAATGAAAGAATTTAAAATCAGCTAATGCATATTTTATCCGAAGAAAATATTAAAAAAATTGCTAATCAGAAAATTGCTTTTGATGCTGTTGAACAGGCTTTTATCGCTGCTTATCAGCAAAAAGGTAATATTTTTCCTGTGGTTCACGGCCGGGGCTGTGATGAAGGGAATACTTTTTCGGTAAAATCTGGAAATCTTACAGACCTCAGAATTAGTGGTCTTAAAACCGGATCATATTGGGCCGGAAATCATTTAAAAGGTATCCCTAATCACGGTACAACGACGATCCTTCTTGATGAAGGAACCGGCTTTGCAAGAGCGGTACTTAATGCGGGGTACCTTAATGGCCTTAGAACCGCGGCGGCCAATGCGGTGGCATCAAACAGCCTTGCCCGAAATGACGCAAGCACACTTGGTGTTCTTGGTGCAGGACATCAGGCGATTTTTGAAATTAAAGCAATATGCGCTATTCGCCATATTAAGAAAGTTCTTATTCATAGCCGAAATGAAAAAACCGTTTCAAAAGCGATGATGGAACTCGCCTCTAGTGGGATTTTTGCGGAATATGCGGATTCTGAGACTGTGTGTCGCCAAGCGGATATACTTGTTACAGTAACAGGGGCGCGTGAGGCGCTTTTTGACGCGGCGTGGATAAAGCCGGGCACTCATATTTCTGCCATGGGTGCGGATCAGCCGGGTAAGAGGGAACTTCCGGTGGAACTTGTGTTAAAGTCCAGTCTTTTTGCTGATTACCCGCCCCAATCAAGGGTAAATGGTGAATTTGAAGCGGCTTACGGTGAAAATCCAGATCTTGATATTACGGCTATTGGGGCCGTTTTAGTGGGTGAACATGACGGGCGAACAGATGATGATCAGATAACAATATTTGACAGCTCAGGCATTGCCTTACAGGATTTATGTGTGGCAACGGCAGTATTAGATATAGCCATCGAACAAGGGCTTGCCCAGGAAGTGGACTTTTAGGTGAGAAAATTATGGTAAACCAAGTGGTGAAAATAAGTCATTCAGAAACTAATCCTCATATAGCGGTTGTCAGCATAAACAGGCCTGAGAATTATAATTCACTTACAGCAGAAGTAATGGACGGTTTAAAAGAGGCGGCCGAGAAAATAAGCATGGATAGTGATATCCGTGCCGTCATTTTAACAGGCGAAGGCGGTTATTTTTGTAGTGGGGCAGACTTTTCAGTTCTGCAAGCTATACAAAATGAAAATGACACTAATAAAACGCGGGTTATGGGTGCTAAAGCGGCCAATGTCTGTGTTGCGTGGGAAGCTGTCAATCAGCCAACTATCGCGGCTATCGAAGGCGGTGTTGTTGGCGGCGGGCTTGCCGTTGCAATGGCCTGTGACTTTCGGGTGATGGCAGAAGGCTCTTATGCTTATGTTCCTGAAGTAAAAGTAGGTCTTAATTTCGGAATGGGCTCACTTCCGCGTTTAACACGCCTTGTGGGACCTGCTAAAGCAAAGCTAATGTCAATATTCTGTTATCAACATAAAGCCGAAGAATGTAAGAAGTGGGGACTGGCTGATTATGTTACGGAAAATGGCAAGTCGATGGATAAAGCACTTGAGATGGCGGAAGAAATAGCGGCGTTCCCGCGTCTGCCTGTGCAGCTTATCAAACGCGGCGTTAATGTTGCAGCAAACGCCCTTAATCCTGCGACGGGTTATGCGGATACGGAAGATTTAATTCTTTGCGCTAAAGATGAAGAGGCAACCAAATACCGTAACGAGACCATCAAAAGTATCAAGAAAAAATAGGGGCCATTCATGAATGATTATGAAGTTGAAGTAGGTGACGCCGTTAAAGATTTAATCGAAACGGTTCGTAGACTATATGTTGAAAATAGTATAGATGCTGCCGTCGATCATTTAAAAGAAGCCGTCGCAAATCCGGCAGCTATTATTTCCGATATGCCGGATTTTGACTGTGATGAAGTTCTGCTTTATTTGGATGATCATGTCACCGCTTATTATATTGCCACGACACCGCAAATTTTATATCCGCCGCATGAACACGGTATGATCGCCGTGTCAGCCATTTATGGCGGGGCAGAGACGCATATATTTTATGACCGTGATGGTGATGATGTGGTTGAGCGCAGTCAAGTGACGTTTGATGCGCCTAATGTTGTGGACCTGGATGTTAATGCGGTCCATGCTATTTCAAACCTTGGTGAGCGGCCAAATCAAACCATTCATTTTTACTTTGGTGATTTGGAGATGGCGAAGCGTCATGTGTGGGATATGGACGGTAAAAACCCTAGGCAATATGTTCATGAAAATTATCTTAATTTAAGCCGTCCTGTAAACTAACTCCTAAAAAATTAGTAATTAAGCTTGACTTCTGAATTAAACTCCTAAATAATTAGTAATTATAAACATTAAGGATTCGTTTTATGGCCAGACAACCGTCAACAATATTAACTGAAGCGGAAAACCGCATCATGGAAGTTCTATGGAAGCAGGGCGAAGCTAGTGTTCAGAATGTTGTGGATGCGATTTCATCGCAAAAGAAGCAAGCCTATACGACAATCCAGACATTTTTAGGGATAATGAAAGACAAAGGTTTTGTTGATCAACGTAAAGAGGGTAGGGCCTTTTTATACCGTCCGCTGCTTAGTCGGGCGCAGGCAAGAACGCAGGCGTTAAAGCATTTAATTGGAAGTGCTTTCGGTGGGTCTACATCGGCGCTGGCGCAACATTTACTAAAAGATAGTGATATTGATGAAGGTGAAATATCGGCATTGGAACAGGCCATTGATACGGCCATAAAACTTGAGGAAAACGACAATGTTTAATACCGATTTTAATTTAGGATTACTGGCCGGTCATAATATCTGGCAAAGTGTAATTATATTTGCTGTGGTCTTTATTATTTTGAAAGTGATTCAGGGATCTAGCGCAGAGGAAAAATCCTGGAGCTGGAGCGCGACCTTACTCGCGCTGGCGATACTGCCAATGGCGGCCTTTCTGCCCGGGGAAGGATTTACATGGCAGCAAGATTTGGCATTAAGTGAGCGTTCAGTCAGCCAAATAGAATTTGTTGCTCCCTTACAATTTGAACAAAATAGTACTAATCTTATTATACCTCAAGAGGCTCAAAAACCATTTATCACAATGGAAAAAATTCAAACGTCACTCATTATTCTTTGGTTTATTGGCACTTTAATTTCATTATTTAAGCTAGCGGTAGCAGGTTATAATGCGGCCAAGCTACGGAGTAGCGCCTACCCATTTGTGACGGAAAATGATAACTGGCAGTCGGATGTCATTGATGCGGCGGTGCCATATTACGGCACACCGGCCCGCACGGATATTGTCGGAAATGTGAGGGGACCTATTATGGGACAGCTTGCTGAAGATGACGAGCGTGTGAATACGTCTTGGGGCCCTTATGAAGAAGTGATGAAAGCAAACAATGTTCCTTACACTAAGCATATTTATCCAGGCACACGTCACGGTTTTCATAATGACAGTACGGGACGTTTTAACGAAGAAATGGCACAACTTTCCTGGGACCGAACCCTCGCGTTTTTCGGCGAGAATTTAAAAGGCTAATCTGTTAGGAGAATGACGAGGGTCATTCTCCTAATACCATTACGATTGAATAGGGTTGCTGTTAAAAATTTTTAACAAAAATATAATAAACCCTCTGGACGAAGAGCCTTAAAAGCGTATAAAACTGTTTCATAGAGTTTTTTAATGGGAGACGGAATATGAGCGGTGAACTGGTTACTATTTTTGGCGGATCAGGATTTATTGGTAAGACATTGGTGCAGCATCTGGCGCATGCCGGATACCGCATTCGTGTGGCGGTGCGTCGTCCTAATAATGCGCTGTTTGTAAAACCGCTTGGTGATCTTGGTCAGATACAGATTTCCCAGGCCAATATCAAAAATAGAAATTCCATTGAAGCGGCGATTATGGATAGTGATTATGTGATCAATCTGGTTGGCATACTTCATGAAAGTGGTTCGCAAACATTTGATAAAGTTCATCATCAGGGCGCGGCACTAATCTCCGAAGTGGCAGCCATTGCCGGTGTTAAAGGCCTTATTCATTTGTCGGCTATTGGTGCCGACGCTGAGGCAACATCGAAATATGCCAGATCAAAAGCGGCCGGTGAGGCGGCTGTCCGTAAGAATTTCCCAGGCGCGACCATTATTCGCCCCAGTGTAATTTTTGGACCGGACGATCTGTTCTTTAACAAGTTTGCGGCGCTTGCCAAAATGTTTCAAATTCTACCTGTTATTTGCGGTGATAGTAAAATGCAGCCGGTTTATGTCGGTGATGTGGCCAGTGCTATTGTAAATTCACTGGGTAATGAAGGAAAAACTTACGAAATTGGCGGGCCAACCGTTTATAGCATGCGTGAACTTATGGAACTGGTCAATAAAGCGACTGAACAGAATGTTCCGCTTATCCCTGTTCCGACGTGGCTTGCTTATTATAAAGCATTTTTCCTTGGAATGTTGCCAAACCCTATGGTAACTATTGATCAAGTGCGCTTACTTGAGCAGGATAATGTTGCCAGCGGCAATGATCTAGCTTCGCTTGGTGTAACAGGCACACCGGTAGAGGCGATCATTCCAAATTATCTGATGCATTATAAACCGAGCGGGCAGTTCAGGACGGCAACTTAATATCCGCTTTAATACCCGGTAGGGTTTTTTGATTGCCAGTTCCAAGCATCGCGGACCATCTGATTTATATCTTTGTTTGCTTTCCAGCCAAGTTCACTTTCGGCGAGTGTCGGATCCGCATAACAGCTTGCAATGTCACCTTCGCGTCTTGGGGCTATTTTATAAGATATTTTAATATCGTTTACGTCTTCGAATGCTTTTATGACGTCAAGGACACTATAGCCTTTGCCGGTGCCTAGGTTATAGGTGGCAAGTCCTTCAAGCTTATCAAGCGCTTTTAAATGTCCCGCCGCCAGATCAACAACATGGATATAATCGCGCACGCCAGAACCGTCCGCTGTGTCATAATCGTCACCATAAACGGATAGCTCATCAAGTTTCCCTGAGGCGACCTGCGTGATATAGGGCATTAGATTATTTGGAATACCGCCCGGATCTTCACCGATCAAGCCGCTTTCGTGGGCGCCAACGGGATTGAAATAACGAAGACGGGCTATATTCCAGCTTTGATCGGAGGCGTATAAATCACTAAGCATTTGTTCGATCATTAGTTTCGTTGTGCCGTAAGGGTTTGTCGTGCCGCCGGTGGGCGCTGTTTCAGATATTGGAACGCTTATCGGATCGCCGTATACGGTGGCTGAAGAGCTGAATACCAAAGTTTTAACATTGGCATGCTTCATAACATTTAAAAGAATAGCCGTGCCGCCAACATTGTTATCATAATATTCAAGTGGTTTTTTTGTGCTTTCACCAACGGATTTTAAACCGGCAAAATGCATCACGGCATCAAACTTATAATGATTGAAGACGATCTCAAGCCCGTCAGCATCACGAATATCCATTTCAACAAAAGTAAGTTCATTGATGCCTGTTATATTTTTTATCCGCTCCAGTACTTCGCGTGATGAATTGCATAGGTTATCAATGATGGTAACTTTATGGCCTGCTTCAAGTAATGCTAGGACGGTATGGCTGCCTATATATCCGCAACCACCTGTAACCAGGATATTCATTATTGTTTCCAAATTCTTATTTTTTAAGTTATTTTAGGGACTATATAACAAAAAAGTGTATGTAGAACAGATAAAATTTACTTGCTCGGACCGATTAAAAGGGTGTATGTGAGGAAAATGAAATTTAAAAAAATCTACCAATTAATTTTTGCGATAAATGTTATGCTTCTATGCTGCCTAATGCCGGCTACGGCTGAGGTTGTGCGTACGGATTTATCAAAATTAGAATTGCTCGTCGATAAAAGTTCTGTAACCTCCGGCGCAAAATTTAATATAGTCTTCGAGCTTGAACCTGATCAGGGCTGGCATGCTTACTGGGAAAACCCTGGTGATGCGGGCCTTAAGCTTGAAATGAATTGGAACGAAATTGACGGAGTACAAATCGGCGATTTGCAGTTTACCACGCCGCATCTTATCCCGTTTGAGGAAATTGTATCATACGGTTATGACGGTAAAGTCACTATTATAGCCGAGGTGTCGGTGTCTGATGATTATTCTGGTCCTGATATCGCCCTTGGTGGGGATGCTTTCTGGCTTATATGTTCAGATACTCTATGTGTGCCGCAGGAAGCGGCTATTAGCACGGTGATTAATGTTGGTGAAGATGCGGGCAATCAGCGCGGCGAGGCGTTGGTGAACGCCGCTAAAGCAGATATGCCAGAGACGGTTAATTGGCCCAGTGTTTTTTATACAGACGGTGAGAATTTTTCTGTCAAAGCAAAAATATCCAAAAAATATGAAGTGATCGAAAGCGCTTATTTATTTCCCCGCTCTGAAGGCATGATGGAAAATATTTATGCTCAAGATTTATCATTCATCAATGGCGAAATTATAGGCCGCTTTAAAAATGCTTATGGCTATGTGGATAATGATGAATTTGAATATGTGCTTCGCATAAAAACCGGTGAAGGCGAGGAACTTGCCTTATCACTGGCGGCGCAGGAAACATTATGCCCGTTTGTTGATCCTATAGAAGAAGTTGCAGCTGTAACCGCGCAGCCAGATATGGGGCTAATGACCGCACTGGCTTTTGCCTTTCTAGGTGGTCTGATCCTTAATTTAATGCCGTGTGTTTTTCCAATCTTAAGCTTAAAAGCCATGAGCGTGGCGGGACTGTCACAGAAAGACCCGAAAGAAGCGCGCTTGAGCGGGCTTTTATATACGGCAGGTGTGCTGCTCTGTTTTGGTATCATCGGCGCTTTTGTTAACGGGCTATCGGTTGGCTGGGGTTTTCATATGCAGATGCCCGTGGTTAACTTCATACTTGGCTTGTTGATGGTGACGATCGGACTTAATTTATTTGGTGTCTTCGAATTTGGCAGCAGTTTGGCTGGAATGGGGCAGGGACTTGTTAAGGGAAGCAATAGACAAGCATCATTTTTTACCGGCTTTCTCGCCGTTATTGTTGCGACACCTTGCACGGCACCCTTTATGGCCGGGGCACTCGGGTTTGCTTTTATAAGTGGTGATCTGACCGGTTGGCTGGTATTTTTAATGCTTGGACTTGGTTTGGCTTTTCCCTATCTATTACTTTGTTATAGTTCAGTGTTTAGAGCCATACTACCGCGCCCTGGCGCCTGGATGGAGAATATGCGCACGATCCTCGGCTTTCCAATGCTGGCGACGGCTCTATGGCTTTTCTGGATAATGGGTAATCAGGTTGGTATTAATGCAATGACGCTAGCCCTTACAGCTAGTTTGCTGCTTGGTATGGCCTTATGGGCTTTTTCAAAATGCATTTTATGGAAGTTGTTTTCCGGCTTTTGTATGGTGGGTGTGCTTTTCTCTGGATTTTATCTTTCCGGTTTGGATATAGAAAGCAAGAATAACGTTTCAGAAGAGGGCGGATTAAATGCTGCTTCATTTAATTCAGATGAATTACGCAATTTAATAAATCAAAAGCAGGCGGTATTCGTTTATTTTACCGCAGACTGGTGTGTGACTTGCAAACTAAATGAACGGATTGCGCTTTCGCAAGACCTTGTACATAAGGCGTTTGAAGATAATGATATCAAGGTGATGGTCGGTGATTGGACTAACCAAAATCCGGATATTACCAAAACATTGCAAAGCTACGGACGGATCGGTGTGCCACTTTATTTATATTTCCCAAGCGGGCGCAGCATTGATAACCCCGATATATTGCCGCAAATCCTAACACCAGATATCGTTATTGAGGCTCTTTAAATATCTAGTTTGGTATTTATTTCTCGCACTTCATCAAACAGCTCTTTTAAATCATCAAATGACGTATCAGGGTTCATTATAGCGCAACGTAACCAGCGGGCATTTTTATACATGGTTGTTGAAATGTAGAAATTTCCTGCTTTAAGAAGTTTTTTGCGTATTTCCAACTGCCGTTGATCATTATTTCCAATGCGAAAACATAGAATGTTTGTTTCCGGCATGACCGGACATTCAAAATCATTAAGCGTATTTAAATAATTTGCTGCTTGAGCGGCGAGTTTCGTGCGGCCACTTATAAAGTCGGAAAGGCCGTCTTCACCGATTGCGGCGATAGACATAAACATCTTAAGGCCAAGTCCTGATTTTGTACATTCAACGGCGCGCATCATTTGGTCAACGCCGGGTTGTTCTTTTTCATGTACCAGATAACTGGCTTTCTGCGAGAATGCATGATCAATATGATGATGATTTTTAACCAGTACCGCAGCTGAAAGAATGGGCGTTCTGAACATTTTATGGGCATCCCATATGACGCTATCGGCGCGTTCAATCCCTTTTACCAAATACCTGTATTCGTCACATATTATTGCGCCAGCACCGTGGGCGGCATCAACATGAAACCAGATATTCTGCTCATTGCAAATCTCACCAATTTTGTCCAGAGGATCATATAGGCCCGCCGCTGTGCCGCAGGCATTGCCGACAATCGCCATAATTTGTTTACCGTCATTTTTTAATTTTTCAATCAGTTCTGGAATCTTTTCCGCCATGACCCGGCCATCTTCATCAGCTGGCATTGAGATACAGTTATTTTCACCAAGCCCGATGATGCCAACGGTTCGTTTTAATGAATAATGCGATTGTTCAGGAACCAGTACAACGATATTTCCCGGATTTCCATCACGCCATATATTTGGAAACTTCGCGCTTCTCGCGGCGACTAACGCGGTTAAGTTAGCCAGTGATCCACCGTGGGTCATCACCCCGCTACCATGTGAATTGGTAGTTGTATCATCAGGTTTTCCGGGAATAGGAGCCTGTTTCCAACCAATTTTCCCAAGCATCCAGTTGATCATGAAATATTCAATGGCGGTGGCAGCTGGGCCCATTTCGTAAATGGCCATGGCGTTATTTGTTAATCCATCAATGAAAGATCCGAGTGCACCTGTGGTGTGCGGGACACTGACTTGATGAGCCATATAATGAGGGTTATGTAATTTTGTCGTTTCATCTAAATAATCAGTTGTGAATTTTTCAAGTTTGGGGCCATCCAGATCACCAGTTTTTATTAACTCTTCAACATTAAGCTTATTAAGTATATCAAAAATAGGCCGTTGATGAATAACAGGCGATGAGGGTTCCTCACATTGATCCAAGTATTTTGACAATGCTGATACAACGGCTTTTGCGTTGTTTTTAAAATTTTCTTTAGACATTAAGCAACTCATATAATCTATTAATATCAGCCGATCCTACTGTTATGTATAGAACAATTCAATCGGTAAAATAATATTCTAAAAATTAAAAGATGTATTTATAATATAGATTTGATCTATATCAATGACCATTAATTTTAATTAGTGTACCCAACGAGCAATGATATATTATAACTAGTTTAGAAGTAGAGCACTTCATGGTTGTTTTGATATAAAAAAACCATAGATATATATGATTTAATACAATCGGTAGTTAGTAAGAGTTGAGTATTAGGAGTTTAGTTAATGAATGAAAAAAAGTTGGATAGTGGATCTTGCCAAAAGACAAGACTCATGAATCGCATAATTGGTAATAGCAGCAGACTTATGCAGGAATTAAACCGCCGCATGAAACAGGAGCTGTCATTGTCACTTGCCAAGTATGAAGTTTTGATAGCAATAGACCGCGCGGAAAATGGTGAGATTACAATGAGTAATCTGTCACGCGAACTTTTGGTGTCTAATGCCAATATGACAGGAATGACTTCGCGCCTTCAAGTTGACGGGCTGGTAAGTAAAAGATCGCTTCCTACAGACCGTCGAATTTATAGTGTTGCCTTAACCGAAGAAGGTAAAAGCAGACTTGAAGTGGCGGCTGAAAAGCATGGTGTCTGGATAAGGGAGCTTATGGCTTGTGTGGATAGTGATGAAGTTAGTTTTATGAACACTTTTCTTGATAAGATGGATAGACAAGCAGAATATTTTTCTGAAGCAAAATAAAGTTATCGCTATATAGAAAGTAATCAGGGAGAATATTTATTCTCCCTTTTTTGTGTCTAATCGGTGAGGTCTTCCCACAATTCTTTTACTTTGTTAAAAAAGCCGGATGCTTCTGGGCTTACATCATCGCCGCATTCCTCAGCAAAATCACGTAGAAGATCTTTTTGCTTTTTGTTCAAATTAACGGGGGTTTCAACAATGGTCTCAATGACCATATCTCCGTGAGTACCCCTATTTAATACGGGCATTCCTTTACCTGAAATTTGAAAACGTTGTCCAGTTGACGTGCCGGGAGTGATTTTTACTTCTGCTTTTTCGCCGCCAACGGTTGGTACTTCTATCACACCACCAAGTGTTGCGGTGGTCATGGGGATTGGCACCTCACAAAATACTGTTGAGCCGTCCCTTTGGAAAATAGGATGATATTCAATATCAATAAAGATATAAAGATCCCCGGTTTGACCGTTTCTGGTTCCCGCTTTTCCTTCGCCACTAAGACGAATACGGGTTCCTTCTTCAACACCAGCCGGGATTTTAACATCAAGGGTTTTATTCTTGTTTGTTTTGCCGCTTCCGTGACAATCATTGCAGGGATTTTCAATGACAAGTCCCTGTCCCTGACAAGAAGGGCAGGTGCGCTCAACCATAAAGAAACCTTGCTGGCTTCTGACTTTGCCGACCCCATTACACTGGGTACAGGCGCTTGGTTTGGAGCCATCTTTTGATCCATTACCGTTACATGTGTCGCAGGGAACAGATGTCGGTATGGTAATTTTTTCGGATTTGCCGCGGAAGGCATCTTCGAGTGTGACGCTTAAATTATACCTGAGGTCTGCGCCGCGTTGCGCCGCATTAGGGTCACGGCGTCTACCACCACCAGCCATACCAAACAGGTCTTCGAATATATCTGAAAAACCGGACGCTTCAAAACCATGGAAGCCACCGCCACCGCCGCCGCCCATGCCACCATTTTCAAAGGCGCTATGACCAAATTGATCATATGCTGCTCTTTTTTGATCATCCTTCAGGATTTCATAGGCTTCACTGATTTCTTTAAATTTTGCTTCAGCGGCTTGATCGCCCTGATTTCTATCAGGATGATATTGCATAGCAAGTTTACGGTAGGAAGATTTGAGTACCGAGGCATCGGCACTGCGATCGACATCCAGTGTTTCGTAATAATCTTGTTTTGACATTAGTCGTCCCGCTTAGTCTTTTTACAGTAATTGCGCTACTAATGGTAAAGTAGCGCAATTATTATTTAGTAAATAAAACAGAAAGTTTTCTGCTTATTTTTTATCATCATCAACTTCTTCGAAGTCAGCATCAACAATATCATCATCAGCTTCAGCTTCGGGTGCTTCTTCTGCGCCCGCTTCACCAGCTTCACCAGCTTCGCCATCAGCGGCTTGATCACTATAGATCACTTCACCAAGCTTCATTGCGGCCTGCTCTAGCGTGCCAGTTGTGCCGCTAATGGCATCAACATCTTCGCCTTCAAGGGCTTCTCTTACAGCTTTGATAGCGTCTTCGATGGTTTCTTTATCAGCATCTTCGAGCTTGTCACCATGTTCTTTCACTTGGCCCTCTACTGTGTGGGCTAATGATTCACCTTTGTTCTTAGCATCAACCAAAGCGCGACGTATTTTATCTTCTTCGGCGTTCGCTTCAGCCTGTTTAATCATATCTTCGATATCGTCGTCGCTAAGACCACCGGACGCTTGAATTCGAATGGCGTGCTCTTTACCTGTACCCTTGTCTTTCGCAGATACGTTCACAATGCCGTTGGCATCGATGTCAAAAGTCACTTCGATTTGTGGGATACCACGGGGAGCTGCAGGAATACCTACAAGGTCAAATTGGCCGAGGATTTTGTTATCGGCGGCCATTTCACGCTCGCCTTGGTAGACACGAATTGTCACAGCAGACTGGCTATCTTCAGCCGTTGAGAAAGTTTGTGATTTTTTGGTCGGGATTGTTGTGTTGCGGTCAATAAGTCTTGTGAACGCACCACCGAGTGTTTCAATACCAAGTGAAAGCGGTGTAACATCAAGTAGAAGTACGTCTTTAACATCGCCTTGTAACACACCAGCCTGAATGGCAGCACCCATGGCAACTACTTCATCAGGGTTAACACCTTGATGAGGGTCTTTACCAAAGAATTCTTTTACGGTTTCTACAACTTTAGGCATCCGTGTCATACCACCAACAAGAACCACTTCGTCGATTTCAGCTGCAGTAAGGCCAGCATCTTTAAGGGCTGCGGCACATGGCTTAACGGTGCGCTTAAGAAGATCTGCAACAAGTGCTTCAAGTTTAGCGCGGGTAAGCTTTAATGTTAAATGCTTAGGACCAGATGCATCGGCAGTGATGAATGGAAGGTTGATTTCTGTTTGAGTAGCAGATGAAAGCTCAATTTTGGCTTTTTCAGCAGCTTCTTTTAATCTTTGAAGCGCCATTTTGTCGCCCTTAAGATCAATACCGTTTTCTTTCTTAAATTCGTCAGCAAGATATTCAACAAGACGCATATCAAAATCTTCACCACCAAGGAAAGTATCACCGTTAGTAGATTTCACTTCGAATACGCCGTCACCGATTTCAAGAATTGATACATCAAAAGTACCGCCACCAAGGTCATAAACAGCAATTGTCTTACCGTCATTTTTATCAAGACCGTATGCAAGAGCAGCAGCCGTTGGCTCGTTGATGATACGCAGAACTTCAAGACCGGCAATTTTACCGGCATCCTTAGTTGCCTGACGCTGAGCGTCATTAAAGTAAGCAGGAACAGTAATAACTGCCTGGGTTACCGTCTCACCAAGATATTGTTCCGCTGTTTCTTTCATTTTTTGCAAAATCAGTGCAGATACCTGTGAAGGGCTCATTTTGTCGCCGCGTGATTCCACCCATGCATCGTTGCTGTCTGATTTGATGATTTTATAAGGTACCATTTCAATATCTTTTTTGGTTGCCGGATCATCAAATGAACGACCAATAAGACGTTTGATAGCAAAGAGCGTGTTCTCAGCGTTTGTAACCGCCTGACGCTTTGCTGCCATTCCTACTAGTTTTTCACCATCTTCTGTAAATGCGACCATTGAAGGTGTCGTACGACCCCCTTCTGCATTTTCAATAACTTTTGGTTTCGCGCCGTCCATAATGGAGACACATGAATTGGTTGTACCTAAATCTATGCCAATAACTTTAGCCATACTATCCTCGTTTATCTAAATCACTTGTATCCGGTCATTAATGCCCCGGAAATAAGTATTTTCATTAATATATAACAATGCGCCTTTTGCGCTTATCTCATTGTGCTTATATAGGGCTGTTTTTCATGACTGCAAGGTTTTTCTGTGAAGTTTTTTTATTTTTTATATTTCTATTTAATCTTGTTGTGAAAAAATGCGCTACAATCTATAAAAGCTGCGATAAATTATATCTTTTATGAGGACCCTAAATGAAAAAATTATTACTGGCTATAATTGTGTTAATTACAGTGCCGCTAACGGTACAGGCAGAGCAAAGCGACATTATTGTTTCGGCTGAGTGGGCCCGCCCAATATTGATCGCCGGCCGTCCGGGAAGCGCCTATTTTCATATTGAAAACAATGCGGGTGTTGCTGATCGGCTGACGAGCGTGACCTCTACTATTTCACCGCGCCTAGAAATTCATGAGCACACCATGAAAGACGGTGTGATGAAAATGGGTCAGGTAGACTTTATTGATGTGCCAGCCAGTGGCAGTGTTGAGCTAAAACCCGGCGGATATCATATTATGATATTTGAAAGCACAAAAAAATATGTGCCGGGTGATGAGATTGATTTGACACTTACGTTTGAAAAAGCTGGCGCCATTGAAAAAATCGTAAAGGTTATGACTAAGCAGCCTTAATTCAGGCCTTCGTATCTACGCCTTGTGATTTATCACCGCCGCCTTTTGAAACGCCTACCATGGCAGGGCGCAGCAGACGTTCTTTTATTTTATAGCCTATTTGCATTACCTGAATAATGGTGCCGTTTGGATCGTCCGTTTCCGCTTCAAACATGGCCTGGTGGTGGTTATGGTCAAAAGCTTCGCCTTTTGGCTCGATTTTACTGATGCCGTGGCGCTCAAAAATATTATTAAGTTCCCGGTCTGTCATTTTAACGCCTTCGACCAGAACTTTAATATTATCTGGTAATTCTGCCTCTTCTGGTAATGCCTCAAGCGCACGGCTTAAATTATCGCCGATTGCCAGCATGTCACGGGCAAAATTAGTCACTGCATAATTGGCAGCGTCTGTTTTTTCTTTTTCAGAGCGACGACGGACATTTTCTGTTTCAGCAACAGCACGAAGCAGTTTATCACGAAGATCATTAATTTCATCTTCCGCGACACTAAGCGGTGTTACTTCTTCCTGTCCGCTTTCATCTTCATTATCAATTTGATCCACGAGTTCTTCTTCAGGTGTTTCTTGATCGTTATTTTCTTTATTTTTAGCCATTAGAGTATTTTTCCAATAATTTTAGCAGTGTAATCAACCATAGGAATGATCCGTGCGTAGTTTAACCTTGTCGGGCCAATCACGCCAATCACGCCTAGTAAATTGTTTTTTTCATCCATATAAGGTGCAGCGATAACAGATGAGCCGGAAAGAGAAAAGAGATTATTTTCAGAACCGATAAAAATTCTTACTCCTTCAGCGTTTTTTGCCAGTCCAAGTAGCTCAATCAGGTCCTTTTTTCGCTCTAGGTCACTAAAAAGAAGTCGGACACGTTCTAAATCTTCTTCTGCTTCCAGATCATCCAGTAAATTAGCCTGACCACGTACAATAAGTGATTCTCTGTTTATTTTATTAGAATCCTTGCGTGTTCCGCTCCATACAGCGAGGCCTTGTTCGACTATATTCTGCGTCAGGCCGTCAAGTTCAGCTTTTTGTATGCTTATTTCCTGTTCAATAAGATTTTTGGCTTCTTCGAAGCTGTGACCTAAAAGTTTTGAATTTATATAATTAGCTGCCTGAATGAGTGCGGAAGGGGTAATGCCCGGTGGAATATCAATGACCCGGTTTTCAACATCATCACCTTCGCTGACCATAACCACCAGGGCGCGCCCCGGTGCAATCTGTACAAATTCAATATGTTTAAGTGGTTTATCCCTTTTTGGGGCCATAACCATACTAGCGCAGTGAGAAAGGCCGGAAAGCATGCTGGTCGCTTGTACCAGTACGTCTTCCATACGCTGGCCTTCATTTTTACATTGAATTTCGATGTTATTGCGTTCTTTTTTGGTTAGATTACCCACTTCGAGTAACCCATCAACAAATAAACGTAGCCCTATATCGGTAGGAATCCGCCCCGCTGATGTAAAGGGTGAATATATCAGACCGCTTTCTTCAAGGTCGGCCATGACATTACGGACCGAGGCCGGCGAAAGTGGCATCTGGATCTTTTTTGAAAGCGTGCGAGAGCCAACCGGTTCACCTGTCATAATATAGGCGTCGACAATTTGGCGGAATATTTCCCGTGATCTTTCGTTTAATATATTCATCATCAATCTCTGAATGTAATGTAGGTACGCTTATAGAGAAGGTCAACGGCACAGATAAATAAATTCTTCGGTGCTATTTAGTAGAATTGAATTTAAATTGGCTGTAAAAGCAGAAATATAAATATTTTATAACTTAATCGGAGAAAATATATGCGTCCTTCCGGTCGTAGCGCGGATCAAATGCGTGACATATCAATGGAACTCGGCTTTTCAAAATATGCCGAAGGGTCCTGCCTCATTAAATTCGGTGATACCCATGTGCTTTGCACAGCGACACTCGAAGACAAAGCACCACCCTTTATGCGCGGAAGCGGTAAAGGATGGGTAACCGGTGAATATGGTATGTTACCACGCTCTACACATGGCCGGATGGGCCGTGAAGCAGCGCGCGGCAAACAATCAGGACGCACACAGGAAATTCAGCGTCTGGTTGGTCGTTCTCTCAGGGCTGCTATTGATATGGAAGCGCTTGGTGAATGTCAGATACGAATTGACTGTGATGTTATACAGGCGGACGGCGGTACAAGAACGGCTTCTATTTCCGGTGGCTATGTAGCACTTTATCAATGCCTTCAGAAAATGGTCAGTGACGGAACACTCAGCGAAGTTCCGATCAAACACGAAGTGGCGGCAATATCATGCGGCATTTATAAAGGCCAGCCTGTTCTTGATCTGGATTATGATGAAGATAGCAGCGCTGAAACTGATGCCAATTTTGTTATGACAGGTGCCGGACAGATTGTCGAAGTTCAGGGCACCGCCGAAGAGGAGCCCTTTAGCGAGGAAGAACTGATGCGTATGATGCGTCTTGCACGGATCGGCGTTGAACAAATAACCAAACTTCAAAGAAAAACATTAGGTCTTTAATGTCCAGGAAGTTCGCTGAAGATAAACTGGTTGTTGCCAGCCATAACAAAGGCAAGGTTCGTGAAATTAGCGAATTGCTTGCTCCATATGGTGCGGAGGTGTTTTCATCCGCTGAACTTGATCTTAGTGAACCCGTTGAAGACGGTGATAGTTTTATCCAAAACGCCGAAATTAAATCAAAAAGCGCAACGCAAGAATCCGGGCTTGTCTCACTGGCGGATGATAGTGGGCTTGTTGTGCCGTCGCTTGGCGGTATTCCCGGCATACATTCGGCGCGCTATGCTTTAAATCCCTATACGGATGAGCGGGATTTTAAATATGCCATGGGAAAGCTTAATCTTGAACTGGGAAATAAGGACAGAAGCGCCTATTTTTCCTGCGCTCTTTCACTGGCCTGGCCGGACGGCCATGTGGAAACATTTGAAGGCAAGGTTCACGGCACGCTGGTTTGGCCGATCCGCGGTGAAAATGGTTTTGGCTATGATCCGATGTTCGTCGCTGATGGCCTGAGTAAGACTTTCGGTGAAATGGAAGCACAGGCCAAGCACGCTATTAGTCACCGCGCCAACGCTTTTAAGAAACTGATCGATGCCTGCTTTAGATTATAAACCAATATCCATCTATGTTCATTGGCCTTTTTGTTTGGCCAAATGTCCTTACTGTGATTTTAACAGCCATGTTCGTGAAAATATTGATGAGGCTGAGATGGCGTCTGCTTTATTGAGTGAAATGGACTATTTTGCGGACCTGATTGGCAACCGAACTGTAAAAAGTATATTTTTTGGTGGTGGCACGCCTTCATTGATGTCTGCCCGTGCGGTTGAAGCCGTGATTGATAGAGCTTCAAACCATTTTGAGTTTGCTGATGATATTGAAATTACTTTGGAGGCTAACCCGACCAGTGTTGAAGCCGGGAAATTCGCCGACTTTTCTTCAGCAGGTGTAAACAGGGTATCTTTAGGTATACAGGCGCTTAATGATGAAGATCTGCGGGCGCTGGGGCGCGAGCATTCCGTCGCTGAGGCGCTGGCCGCAATAGAGCTTTCACAAAAATATTTCAAACGTTCCAATTTTGATTTGATTTATGCCCGCATGGGGCAAACTATTTCAAGTTGGGAGGTTGAGCTGAAAACGGCGTTTGCTATGGCAAATGGTCATTTATCGCTTTATCAGCTCACTATTGAAAAAGGTACGCCCTTTTACGGACGTTGGCGCCAAGGAAAACTCATAGTGCCTGATGAAGATCTGTCAGCGGATATGTATGATTTAACAAATCAGATGTGTGCGGATTTTGACTATCCGGCCTATGAAGTATCAAATTATGCAAAAATGGGTGAGCAAAGCCGACATAACCTGACTTACTGGAAATATGATGATTATATGGGCATAGGGGCGGGGGCTCATGGCCGTATTACGGTGGATGGGCAGACCTTTGCCACTGAGCAAAACAAGAAGCCTGAGACATGGTTGAAGAAGGTTCAAAATCAGGGACATGCGACGAAGGTAATGGAGCCGCTTGATAAAAAAATCATGGCAGAAGAAATGATCATGATGGGGCTAAGGTTAACCGAAGGTATTGACGAGCAGGATTTTGAAAAACGAACCGGCCTCACATTTCAGGATATTACTCAGGCGGGTCCAATGGAGCTCTTGAAAGCTCAAGGGTTTCTCTCGCCAACTCATCAAGATCGACTTCAACTCTCAGCGAAGGGACGTCCGCTGTTAAACCAAATACTGGGTCAAATTTTGGCGTAAAATCGATCGGAAGTTCCACATAAAGCGGTCTTTCTTCCTCAACAAAACTTTTCGGGGCGTCATCAATTTTTATGAAGGCTTCTGTTGTGACTTCGTAGATGGCAAGGCCGCGTTCTACGAGACCAGATTTATGAAAACGAAATATGCCGTCAAGTCCCGAAAAACCATCCGGATTGGTCATTATGCGGTTTGAAAATGTTGGTGCGCGCTGAGCACGGACTATATTGGCAATAAGCGCCATTGCATCATAACCAAGAGTGACGATGCGCGGCGGTGTTCTTGAAAATGCTTGCTCGTAGCGTTCAATAAATGCTGTTGCCAGTTCATCATCAGGGGACGCGAACCAGCCGCCCTGAAGCTGCGGTTCATTAAACAGCATCGGATCATTCCAAAGTCCAGTACCAAGCACTTTTACCTTGCTTAAATCTATTTCATAATAAGATAGAAGTGGCGCAAGGGAGCCGAGCAATGAGCCGCCTTCGGGGAGAAGAATGGCATCAAAATTAACATCACCAAGTGCTTCTAAGTTTCTTATTTCATTGATATATTCCTGACCCATGTCATCATTTCGACCAAGGGAACGCAGGAAGCTCATTTCATCAAGGAATTCCTGTCTTCTAAAATCATAATTGGTGATGCGTTTAACGGGATCATCAAGCATTGAAGGATCAGAGGGGTATATCTCGAGTGCTACAAGGTCATTAAATTTTGTTGCCACAAGCGGCTCAAGTACACTCATGATCCGGCCACCGTAAAGAGTGTCCGGAATAAGCGCCGCGAATTTTTCGTATCTTTGATCTGAGGCATAATTAACCACGCGGGCAACTTGCTCTTCGGCCCTGAAGCTAAGTAAATATACCCCCTCGCCGGCGACGTCATGGTCGGTGGAAAAGCCGATTATTTTAATGCCGGCATCTTTTGCTATTGGATGTACGGCTTTAATATTTTCTGAAAAAAGTGGCCCGATAATGATATCGACGTTATTTTCAATCAGACGATTGACGGCTAGTAATGATCCTTCCGGTGTGCCTTTCGTATCAACGGGGATTATTTCAAGCCTTTTATCACTCGCATCAAACAATGCCATTGTTGCTGCGTTAAGCAGAGCCTGACCAACCTGCGCTGTATCACCGCTAAGGGGTAACATAACTCCGACATTGATTTTAAGGCGGGCCGGTCTGTCATCGGTGAGGATAAAATCTTCTTCATCTTCTTCATAAACAATGATGTTTCTGGGAGCGTCGCGGGTAATATCCTGCTCAAGTACGGACGTCGGAGCCGGAGGCGCACTGCGTACAACAGGAGACGTTCCATCTTCCGGACCACAGGCACTTAACGAGAGGATTGCACCAATTAAAATGGCTTTTATGTGTAACTTTTTAAATAGCAATAGGGCGCTTTCTATTTTCATTGCAAATTCAATAATTCATTAGTTATAGCAAAGGAATTCAGATAGGCTAGTGCTGAATTATGGCAATGGTGTGGAAATATTAAAAAAAATGCTAACTAAAGTAAAAAAAACATTTGAAGGTGGCCTTTATGTCACCGCGACACCAATTGGAAACCTAGGTGATATCACGCTTCGCGGCGTTGATTTATTAAAAGCGGCTGATTTAATAGCCTGTGAAGATAAGCGGGTCAGCGGGAAACTGCTCAGTTATTTTGATATTAAAACGCCGATGATTTCTTATCATGATCATAATGCAGATAGTGTTATGCCGCGTCTGATGGATGAACTAAATGCCGGTAAAATTGTCGCCCTTATCAGTGACGCGGGAACGCCGCTTATTTCCGACCCGGGCTATAAACTTGTTAATAACTGCCAAAAAGAAGGGGTGATGGTCACCAGTCTTCCCGGCGCTAGTGCGCTATTATGTGCGCTCACAATATCTGGAATGCCGACGGATAATTTTTTATTTTGCGGTTTTCTTCCTTCAAAAACCACAGCGAGATGTAAAGAGCTTGAAAAATTTTTAAAAGTTCCAGCGACACTTGTTTATTACGAAAGTCCCAAAAGACTTCTTGCCAGCTTAAAAGATATGAAATCTATGCTCGGTAACCGCCTTGTTGCGGTGTGCCGGGAGCTGACAAAATTATATGAAGAAGTCAGAAAAGATCAACTAGACGAACTAATTGAATATTATGAAGGCCGCCCAAACCCAAAAGGCGAAATTGTTATTATTGTTGAGCCGCCCGCAAAGGATCAGTCGGTCATCGACGATCTTGATGATGCACTTCTAGCGGCGCTTAAAAAATTAACCGTTAAAGAAGCGGTCGCTGCGGTTACATATATGAGCGGCAGAAAACGAAAAGAAGTTTATAAAAGGGCGTTAGAGTTGTCGGGGAATGACTAAATCTAAAAAAATAAAGGCGTACAGGTTAGGCCATTATGCTGAATATCTGGCTGTTATAGTGTTAAGCATTAAGGGCTACGCCATTAAAGAACGGAGATACCGTTCGCCACTTGGGGAAATAGATATCATTGCCAAAAAGGGAAGAACGACTATCTTTTGTGAGGTAAAGGCCCGAAAAGATTATGTGACGGCTGTGGAATCATTGTCTGAAAAACAAAGGCAGAGAATTTCCAGATCAGCAGAATATTATATGTCGCACTTGAAAATGAATAATGCTAACAATAAGATAGAGAATGAAATTTATAGATGTGATATGATATTGGTCATGCCGTGGCGGTGGCCCGTTCATATTAAAAATGCGTGGTAATAATGATCCCCACTTTAGATAAACAAATCGAATATTTAAAAAAGGTTGGCGAAACAGCCGAAGATGACATTGATATTGCCGAAACGGGTTTGATTTTAGCAAGCCTGGATCGGCCCGGTGTATCGTTGCAAAAATATCATCACCACCTTGAAATATTAAAGCTTGATACTGCGGCGGAAAGCCATGACGCGAAAACGGCCGAAGAACGGGCAAATTCACTAATAGAAGTAATGTGGCGTCGCCATGAATATAGGGGCAATGATCAGTTTTATGATGATCTTCAAAACGTCAATTTAATGTCAGTCATTGACCGAAGGCTGGGGCTTCCGATCAGTCTCGGCATTTTATATCTCCATGCGGCTCATTCGCAAGGCTGGAACGCCGAAGGGGTTAATTTCCCGGCTCATTTTCTGATCCGTGTTTTTGGTGAAAATGATCAGGTTATTCTTGATCCCTTTCATAAAGGCAAAGTGCTCAATGCCCATGATCTTCGGGAACTTGTCGGTACCATTTCTGGCGGCAGCCATGATCTTGAAAAGTGGCACCACGCACCGCTTGGAAAAAGGGCAATACTGGTGCGGCTTCTTAATAATATCAAGATCCGTTGCCTTAATGCCAGTGACTTTGATCTGGCGATGAATGCATTAAAAAGAACCATATATATTGACCCTGAGAAAATCGTGCATAAATATGAACTTGGAATGTTGCAAATTCATACCCGTAGTACAGACGAAGGGCGCAAAAATTTAATCGATTGTCTGGATTATATGGATGATAATGTGGATTCGAACGATGCCGATATGCGTAAACATATCCTGGGTACTTTAAAAGAAATGCGGGCTTACCAAAGCCCCAATGTCTTTGAAATAATCAAAGGCGATATTGATAAAGGTGAATAATAAATGAGTTTAAATGTGGCACTGCAAATGGATCCGGTCGAGACCATTGATATAAATGGTGATAGTACATTTGCAATGGGTCTAGAAGCCCAAAAGCGTGGTCATAAGCTGTTTCATTATCTTGTGGAAGACATGTCTTTCGTTAATGATAAGGTGAAAGCGCATGCAAAACCGCTCGAATTTAGACGTGAGGAGGGAAATCATTATACGCTTGGGAGTCCCCGCCATATCGATCTAGGTGATGATATCGACGTTATTTTAATGCGTCAGGATCCGCCCTTTCACATGGGCTATATTACCGCGACACATATATTAGAGCATATCCACCCGAAAACGCTGGTGGTTAATGACCCGGCGTCGGTCAGAAACGCGCCTGAGAAAATTTTTCTGACCCGTTTTCCGGACCTTATGCCACCAACGATGATCACCATGAACGGGGATGATGTGAGGTCATTTCGCAAACAATATGGTGATATTATCGTCAAACCGCTTTACGGCAATGGCGGGGCTGGGGTTTTTAGAATTAAAGAAGATGATCAGAACCTTTCAAGCCTGATTGAAATGTTTCAGGAATTTTACGGTGAGCCTTTCATTGTTCAGAAATATCTGTCCGATGTGCGCAGGGGCGATAAAAGAATTATCCTTGTAGACGGTGAGGCCGTAGGCGCTATCAATAGAGTGCCAGGGGAAGGCGAAGTTCGCTCCAACATGCATGTAGGCGGTGAAGCCCGAAAAACAGAACTCACGGCCCGTGAGCAAGAGATATGTGAGGCAATCGGCCCCATACTTAAAGAACAAGGCCAGATTTTTGTCGGTATCGACGTGATCGGTGATTACCTAACCGAGATTAACGTCACATCACCGACCGGCATACAGGAAATCCAGCGCTTCGACGGCACGGATATTTCCGCCTTAATCTGGAACGCGATAGAAGCAAAACTTTAAGTTTCTAAAAAACATAAAAAAAAGCCCCGCAGTTTATGCGGGGCTTTTTTACTTAAATGGATTTCTTATCTTTCCCTGAAGGATGTATCAAGAGCGCGTTGGATTGGCTTCATGAGATATTCCTGTAGACATAATACCTTAACTCCTTGCTTCCATTTTATAACAAGTAAAGTGTCTACAAATCTAGGGGCGTATCAATTGAAGCGGTAACATTCAACAATACCAGTGATAATCCGGACACTACTGACCGTACTGTAACGGTTCAAGTGACCGATGGAACGGATGTGAGTAACACGGCGATTACGACAATTGCCGTTAATCAGGCAAATGATGCACCGACGACTATTAATACATCTATCCAAATTGATGAAGACGAACTTTACACTTTCAAATACGATCCTGATAATCCTACTGATCCTGATAAATCTGATTTTGCATTTTTTGATGTTGATTCAGGCGATACACTTGATCATATTATTGTGACTGCATTACCTAGTCCTGAACAAGGGGTTCTGATGTTGAATGGAGATGTTGTTGTATTAGGTCAAAAGATTTATGTAAGTGAAATTACTGGCCCCGATGATGACGAAACTGGACTTCAGTTCCTTTATTCACCTGATGAGAATGCTGCTGGTGATAATTTTACGGCCTTTAGCTTTAAAGTAAATGACGGTGATGCATCAAGTGCTGAAGCGGGCGTGTTTACGTT
>JABJKT010000135.1 GCA_018660225.1 Kordiimonadaceae bacterium | reverse complement strand
TATGGGCCGGTGCGTAATCAAGTTCAGGAATATGGATCCATAACGACGTAAAGAGCGTATCAGAAATATATTTTCCTACCATACCGCTCGAATTAGCCAGCCCGTTTGGTGCGCTCGCAGATTTTGAATTAAGTAAAATACGCGAGCTTTCCATAGCGCCCGGTGCTAACACGACAACTTTGGCAAAAACTTCCTTTTTCTCGCCGCTCTGCGTATCAATATAGCGCACGCCTGTCGCTTTTTCACCGCTTTCATCGGTCAGTATTTCATAGGCCACCGCATGGGTAATAATATTTAAATTACCGGTTTGTTCAGCCGGTTTGATATAGGCCGTCACACTATCAAAGGCCGCACCGATTGAGCATCCACGAATACAGTTCGTGGCATAAAAGCAGGCCTGTCTTCCGTTAAGGGGCGATGTTAGAATGGCGGTCGGATGGGCCATTGTTTTAATGCCCATTTTTTTCAGCGCCTTCTGAAAAATCATCTCACTGGCGCGCGGGGCCGGTGGTTTTTGTCTGATGTGATTTGGCGGAAGCGGTGAATTATAAACAGCCTCATCCGCGTTGGGGCCGAAAATGCCCATTATGGTTTCAACCCGGTCATAAAAGGGCTCTATATCATCATATGAAAAGGGCCAGTCAACTTCACGGCCCGTCATAGTTTGAACTTTAAAATCCTCAGGCCCGTAGCGCGGGGTTTGCCGTCCGAAATGATGGGTTCTGCCACCAAGCTGACGGGAGCGCCACCATCTGAACTGCTCATTTTCGTACGTATAAGGCTGTCCGGGCATTTCAAAGCCGCCGATATTTGCATCAAAATAGCCATCATTCTTATCGGGCGTACCTTCACCGCGCAGCGGCGCTTCTTTGGGAAGCTGGAACATGGCGGCATCACTTTCAGGCTCATATCGCCTGCCCGCCTCAAGCAGAAGCACGTTAACGCCGGACGTTGTCAGGGTATGAGCCATCATCCCACCACCTGCACCGGACCCAACGACAATTACTTCAGTCTCGTCTGCCATAAATTATTCCCTAAATTGACCTGTCTTTTTATCATACACTAGAAAACCAGTTTTATTTTACATTGTATTGGGAATAAGGTACTTTATTTAGGAAAAAAGCGTCATCAGGAGAACTCACATTTCTATTTCAAATACTATGAATTACATTACTTCTCCTTATTTCTCTCATCTTTTTGATGGAATTAACGACTTGTTGCTTTTTGTAAAAGACACGCAAAGCACCTTAATGAATTGCAATCAGCAATTTGCCGAACATTTCGGTTTTGACAATGTGGATATAATAAAAGGAAAGACCGATTTTGATCTTTTTAATCATGAACTGGCTGTGCAGTACCGAAAAGATGATGCAGAGGTGTTTGTAACATCAAAAAGTAAGCTAAATATTATAGAGCTTTTCCCAAATCATATGGGCGAAGAGCAATGGTTTATCTGTAATAAAGTGCCGATCATTGACGCGGGCGGGAAAGTACAAGGACTTTGTGGTGCATTACAGGAACTTGAGGACAGCTCCGTAAATTTGCGACCCTTTAATGATATTTCCAAGGCGCTAAATTATTTAAAAGACAATTATACTAAAAAAATATGCAACGAAGACATGGCAAAAGTGGCCGGGCTTTCCGTTCGCCAATTTGAAAAAAGATTTAAGCGGATATTTAATACCAGCGCACACCAATATATCCTCAATTTACGGATACTGAAATCCTGTGATTTGCTCATAGCGGGCGGATTAAGTATTTCCGAAACCGCGCACCGCCTTGGCTTTTATGACCAAAGCGCTTTTACGTCCCATTTCAAGAAACACCTTGGGATAACGCCGATGAACTATATCAAACAACATTCCATAAATAGGCATGCGTCAGAATAAAGTGACGCTTTTTTCCTAAAAAAATAACTTTATTCACCAATACCGAACTGAATAAAGCACCTATATTTTTATTAAGAGATAATAAGAGGTAAGGTAAATGATCAGCAAAACGGCCTATATTGCAGGAACGTTTGACACCAAAGAAGTCGAGCTTCTTTTTGTGCGCGATCTTATTAAAAAGCAAGGTCTGGAGACGGTAACCGTTGATCTGAGAACGTCCGCTAAAGATACAAGTAGTAACGCCGACATTTCCGCCTATGAGGTTGCAAATATGCATCCGGACGGCGCCGATGCTGTTTTCACCGGTGACCGCGGAACGGCTGTTGCAGCCATGGCTGATGCTTTTAAAAATTATCTGGCGGCTCAAAATGATCTCGGCGGTGTTATTGGTTTTGGTGGCTCCGGCGGCACGGCCCTTATCAGTCCTGCATTTCAAAATTTACCTATTGGCATTCCAAAAATTATAGTCTCTACCGTTGCGTCAGGCAATATAGCCCCTTATGTAGGAGAGGCCGATATAAGTATGGTATATTCCATTACCGATATCAGCGGCCTCAATCCAATTCTCGAACAGGTTCTTTCAAACGCGGCCCATAGCTTATCGGGCATGATTAGCAACAGATACATTCCCGCGCAGTCTGCAAAACCAGTGGTTGGCATGACGATGTTCGGTGTAACGACCATTTGTGTTGGGGCGGTTAAATCACAGCTGGAGCAGGAAAATCAATGTTTGGTTTTTCACGCTACTGGTACGGGCGGCAGAACACTTGAAAAACTTGTGAATAATGGCATGATATCGGGTGTGATCGACAGCACCACAACGGAAGTTGCCGATCATCTAATGGGCGGCATATTAAGCGCTGGTGAAGAAAGACTTGATGCTTTTATAAATAATAGCATCCCCTATGTTGGATCCTGCGGCGCAGTGGACATGGTAAACTTTGGAGCCCCAGAAACTATTCCCGAAAAATACTCGAACAGATTATTTTATAATCATAATCCGCAAATCACACTAATGCGGACAACAGCCACCGAAAATGACAAAATGGGGAAATGGATTGGCAACAAATTAAATCAGTTCAAAGCGCCGGCAAGATTTCTTATCCCACTGAACGGCTTTTCTGCTCTTGATATTGAAGGGGGCGCATTTTATGACCAATCGATAGATACTGCATTTATTGATGCTCTGGAGCGAACACTAAAACCGGACGGTAATGTGACGCTGATAAAGTTACCCTATCATATTAATGATGCGGAGTTTTCAAATGCACTTGCAGAAAATTACCTTGAGCTTACAAAATAAAAAACGGAGACTATTATGATAAATGTATTTGCCACATCAGTGATTGACGCCCCCCTTGACAAAGTATGGCAGGTTGTCAGAGGTTTTAATGATTTACCAAAATGGCATCCCGCTATTGACCGTAGCGAAATCGAAGATGGCCTTGCACCGACAACAATTGGGTGCGTGCGTAATTTTTATCTAGCTGACGGTGAAAATATAAGAGAAACGCTGATTGCTTATTCTGAACTTGATTTTTCTTTTTCTTATGACATGCTGACCACGGGGCTGGGCTTATTTGATTATATATCAACTATGGAACTTAGACCAATAAGCGACGGGGACCGCACCTATATTCAGTGGACAGCTGAATTTACGACGGACGAAGGCGAAGAAGAAGAAAAAGCCGACATGGTGGCAAACGGGGTTTTTCAGGGTGGGTTTGACGCTCTGAAGGAACATTTTTCAAAATAACAAGGAAATAAAAGGGTAGTAATATGTCAAGTGAACAATATGACCGCAGTAAGATATTTTTAATTTGTAGCATGGCTTTATTTACCATTGCCATTTCCATGTCACTAGGGGCAACGGTTGCTGCTGATCTGAAAACAAATTTTCTTGATCCTATTGATTTCACAACGTCGGCAACAATGATCGGTGAAATCCTCGGCATTATTTTCCTTGGTTTTTCAATCACGCTTTTTGTTGTCAGTCCGTTTATGGATAAGATTGGAATGGGACGGTCAATTACCGCCGCGGCAACATTGATCATAATCGGAAATGCTATTCTTGTTTTTGCTGGTGATATTACCAGTGGCGCATCAATTTACTGGGCGCTCTGGGTTGGCATGCTGCTTAAAGGGATCGCCTGGGGTTTCGTTGAAGCGGCGATTAACCCGGCGACAGCATCACTTTATCCTGAAGATAAAACCCACCGCCTTAATGTGCTCCATGCATGGTGGCCAGCCGGACTTATTGTCGGCGGCCTTTCAGGTATAGCCATTAATTCAATAGGCCTTAACTGGCAAATAGCCTTATCGCTTATTTTTATTCCAGCCGTTGCCTTTCTTATTTTAAATATCGGCGTAAAATTTCCTAAAACCGAAAGTGCAGATCTTGACGTTAGCTTCGGCGATATGATCAAGGAAATTTTCAGACGGCCGAGCTTTTTCATCTGGTTCGGCGCTATGTTCCTAACCGCTGCATCTGAACTTGCACCGGGTCAATGGGTTGATCTGGCCCTGACCCATACGGTGGGTATGCGCGGTATATTACTGCTTGTGTATGTAAGCGGAATTATGTTTGTCGCTCGCCATTTTGCAGGAACGCTGGCCCATAAACTATCCCCTGTAGGGCTGCTTTGGTTTTCGGCACTGCTTACCAGCATCGGGCTTTATATGCTCAGTGTTGCTGATAGTCCTGTTACCGGCATAATCGCTGCGACCGTATGGGGCGCGGGTGTTTGTTTCATGTGGCCAACAATGCTGGCTTCCGCTGCCGAACGTTACCCACGTGGCGGTGCTTGGGCCATTGGCCTTATCGGCTCAGCCGGTGCCATGTCCACTTATATCGTGCTGCCATTACTTGGTGCCGCATATGATAATGCAAAACTTGAAGCCGCTGGCGGGGCTGATGCCTTCGCCGCTATGGCCGAGGGAAGCGCAGAGCATACAGGCACACTCGTATACGCCGCCGAGCAATCCTTCCAGACTGTAGCGCTGTTACCAATAGTGCTACTATTTGTATTTGGTGGTGTATGGTATAATGACCGCAAACAAGCAAAATTAAAGGCTGAGGGTGCGTCACCTAGCGAATAATGTGCAATAAATATTAAAGAAGAGGCCGTCTCATGAAGATGCCCGAGCCGGAACAAGCTATTCTCGATCAGTTGCCTGAGCTTACCAGGCGACTGAAAGATCTGCTTGGTGATCAGGGAATAGTCACATCCGAAAGAGGCCGAAAGGCTTTCGAGAGTGACGCCCTTACCGCTTACAGACAGTCGCCGATGATCGTCGCTCTTCCTGCCTCAACCGAAGAGGTGGTTGAGGTTCTTAAAATATGCTTTGAGCTTAACATTAAAGTAGTGCCTAGAGGGGCCGGCACGTCGCTTTCGGGCGGTGCACTTCCGCTTGAAGACGGACTGACACTCGGTCTATCACGGCTAAATGAAATAATAGAGATAGATTTTGAGAACCGCTGTGTTGTTACCCAGTGCGGCGTTACCAATCTGGCAATTTCTGATGCGGTGCAAGATAACGGTTTTTATTATGCCCCCGATCCATCAAGCCAAATCGCCTGCACCATTGGCGGTAATGTGGCGGAAAATTCAGGCGGAGTTCACTGCCTGAAATACGGCCTTACCACTAATAACATTCTCGGGCTTAAGATGGTACTGATGAGCGGGGAGACCATTGAGCTTGGCGGTAAATATATGCAGGAAAGCGGTTATGACCTGATCGGGCTTATAACCGGATCAGAAGGACTGCTGGGTATCGTCACTGAAATCATCGTCCGCATATTACCAAAGCCCAATATCGCAAGGGCAATGCTAATCGGGTTTTCCAATGTGGAGCATGCCGGTGAATGTGTGGCGCGCACCATTGCGTCGGGGATCATTCCTGCCGGGATGGAGATGATGGATAAACTCGCCCTTAACGCCGCAGAAGATTACTGCCATCCGGGATATCCAAGGGACGCTGAAGCCATTTTAATCGCCGAGTTTGACGGGGTTCAAAGCGAAGTTGATTATTTTATAGAGCAGGTTTCAGAAATCGCAACAGATCTTGGTGCAACATCAATTGAGGTCAGTAAATCAGAAGCGGAGCGGATGAATTTTTGGGCCGGACGCAAGGCCGCCTTCCCGGCCCTTGGCAGTATTTCACCTGATTATTACTGTATGGATGGATCGATCCCACGTAAGAAACTTCCTGAAGTGCTGCGGCAGATGAATGTGCTTTCAAAAAAATATAAGCTCCGTGTTGCCAATGTTTTTCACGCAGGTGACGGTAACCTTCACCCACTGATCCTTTATGATGCCAACAAACCGGGTGAGCTGGAACTGGCCGAGGATTTTGGCGCCGATATTCTAAGACTTTGTGTAAAAGTGGGTGGCGCACTAACAGGCGAGCATGGTGTCGGCGTTGAAAAACGCGATTTGATGTATGAGGTATTCAGTGAAGATGACCTTGCGCAACAGGAACGGCTAAAATGCGCCTTTGACCCAAAACACCGGTTAAATCCCGGCAAAATGTTTCCAAAACTTCATCGCTGTGCTGAACTGGGTAAAATGCATGTTCACGGCGGCAAACTTCTCTTTCCGGATATTCCAAGGTTCTGATGACAGATATTTTTTCACCCACATCACTGGATCAGGTTACCGAGATAATCCGCGATTATATTGTCGCTGAAAAAAGTCTCGATCTACGAACGGGCGGCAGCCTGATATCGCTCGGCAGCAAGATGAATACGGGTGGCACCATGTCGCTATCAGAATTAGATCAGATTAAATTATATGAACCAGAAGAACTGGTGATAACCCTTGAGCCGGGTGTTAAATTATCTGAGCTTAATAAAGTCCTTACCGAACAAAAACAAGAGCTTCGCTTTGAGCCACCGGACCTTGGTCCGTTACTCGGGATAGAAAAAGGATGCGGCACGATAGGAGGCATAATAGGTAATAACCTTTCCGGCCCTAAACGCTTTATGGCAGGGGCCGCACGTGATTATGTGCTGGGGATTGAAGGTGTGTCCGGTTTTGGTAAAGTCTTTAAAGCGGGTGGGCGAGTGGTTAAGAACGTAACCGGTTATGATGTAAGCAAGTTAATGACCGGCTCTTACGGAACGCTCGGAGCCATAACAGAAATGACGTTAAAACTGTCCCCGCTTGCGGAAACGGAAGTGACCATCGCCGTAAACGAGCTTTCAGACGTGGAAGCAATAATATTAATGGCGGCTATCGCTGGCAGTCCTTTTGAAGTAAGCGGGCTGGCACATTTGCCCAATAAAGCCACATATGTTCGTATAGAAGGAGCCAACGCTTCGATAAAAGAACGCACTGATGCCGTTTTAAGCATTATCGGCAAAAAAAGCACTTCGCTGATAGAAAAAGAGCAAAGCTTGGCTTTATGGCAAAATATTCGCGATGTTGAGCCGCTAGCGCCGCCGCGTGATATCCCACTATGGAAAATATCAGCCCCAGCGACTGAAATGACCCAAATTATCACCGGCCATAATCCAGAATTTTATTATTTTGACTGGGCCGGATCACAGCTCTGGATGTCATCTGATCAAACCCCAAAAATAAACCACGGTGCTTTTTGGCTGATCAGAAATACACCAGATAATAAAAACTCGCTTCCCTTTATGAGCAAGCCTGATCCGGTGACAGAAAAACTGCAGGCACGGGTGAAAAATGCTTTTGATCCGAGGAATATTTTAAACCCCGGCAGGATGGGCTTCTAAGCATGCAGACGCGTTTTTCCAATAGACAGCTTGAAAATCCAAAAATTGCCGAAGCAGAGCATATCATAAGAAGTTGCGTCCATTGCGGTTTTTGCACCGCCACCTGCCCGACCTATATGTTAACCGGTAATGAGCTTGATAGCCCGCGCGGGCGAATTTACTTGATAAAAGAAATGCTTGAAAATGACCGACCCGCGACAGAGGTTGAAGCGCGCCATATTGATAAATGCCTTACGTGTTTATCTTGCATGACCACCTGCCCTTCGGGCGTTCATTACGCTCATCTGTTGGCGCAGGGGCGAGCGCATATTGAAAAAACCTATAAACGCCCGCTAAAAAACAATATTATCAGATCACTGCTTAGCGCTATTTTACCCTACCCCACACGATTTAAGTGGGCGATTAGAGCATCAAAACTGATCACGCCTTTTAAAAGATTATTACCGGCGGAATTTAAAGCCATGCTAGGCCTAAAGGTAATTTTAAGCACAGAAAAATTAGCAGAAACCAGCGAGGCCCAGGGACAAAAGAAATACCGTATGGGCCTTCACGGCGGATGCGTGCAGCGGGCCGTTGGTGAGCATATAAACATTGCCACCGCCGCGTTTTTAACAAGACGCGGTGTAGAGCTTATCACGCCAAAAAGCGTTGGTTGCTGCGGTGCGATCACTGAACATATGGGCAAAAATGAAGTGGCCCTTAATACAGCCAAAGCCTACATCGATGGCTGGATTGAGGAAATTGAAAAAGGCACCCTTGATGCCATTGTCATAAATACATCCGGCTGCGGCACGTCAATTAAAGATTACGGCCATATGTTTAAAGATGATCCACACTACGCGGATAAAGCAATGCGTATCTCATCACTGGCCAAAGATATAACAGAAGTCATTGAGCAAATTGGATTAGGGGAAAGCAAAATTGATAATGCGCCTAGTGTTGCTTATCATTCGGCCTGCTCCTTAAAACATGGACAAAAAATCATTGGCTTACCGAAACAACTGCTCATAGAAGCTGGGTTTGAAGTAAGGGACATAAAAGAAAGTCACATTTGCTGCGGCTCTGCCGGGACCTACAATATCCTTGAGAGCTACATGGCTGAAAAACTAAAAAAGAGAAAAGTTACCAATATTGAAGCCACCAAAGCCGACGTAATCGCCAGCGGTAATATCGGCTGTAATATTCAGATCGGCTCCGGCACCGATATTCCCACCGTACATATTATTGAGCTTCTTAATTGGGCCACAGGCGGTAAAAAGCCCGCTAATCTTTAATTGTTTGGAGCATTACAAGCCTTCCACAGCGCATCGACAAGCTGCTGGGTTTTAAGGGATGTTTTCATTGTCTCATTAGCATTTTCGCCGCAGGGGTCTGCCGTTAGATGGACAAAATTTTCTAGCATGTGAATTTTTTGCGGCTTTTGGCCCTCAAGCTTAATATGCTGCCACTGGTCCGGTTCGTCCAAGTCAGCTCGCATTTGATAACTTAAATCATAATGACCGTCTGAAAAATCAAAACCACCGTGCCAATCGAGCACAAAATCATCGAGCCTGAACATTCCCTTATCACCAATTATATCCAGATCCATCAGTATAACACCGCCGTTAAAGCCAAAATCAAAACTGGACATCTTTCCATCTTTAAAATTAATCGCCCCAGAGCCGCGAATGATGATCCCCGTTTGCTGATCTTTTTCAGCGTAGGTGGTAATATGTTCAATTTCCGTATCAGTACCCAGAAATTCAACGATCGCCCGCATATTATACCAGGCAAGATCACCTACGGCCGCCAGTGGTTCCTTGGCCGGATCAAAGCGAATATTATTGCGGTCATCAAAAGGATAATAAAATGTAGTCCGAAGTAACTTCGGCGGGCCTATTTCTTCTATCATGGTGCGTTTTATTTCATCAGTGCGCGGATTATGACTAAAATGAGTAGCGTCCATGAAGGCCACTTTATTATCACGGGCGGCGTTAATGATATTTGCCAGTGATGCCTCGCTCGCGAATGGTTTTTCGGCGAAAATATGTTTTCCGGCACTCGCCGCAGCAACTGATATTTCTTCCCTTACATTGGTCGGCGTTGCAACATATACCGCATCAATTTCATCAGACGATATAAGCTGCTGCCAGCTCTCAAAAACATGTTCAATATCATACTGCGCTGCAAAGGCGCTCGCACTGCTTTCAAGCCTACTACAAACGGCACTTACCGACATAAGCGGCGTGTTTTTAGCAGCGTCCGCCACAACACCGGCAATAAAGCCGGAGCCTATAATTCCAATTCGTAAAGGTTCCATTTTCTAGTCCTACTTTATTTTATCGCAAATTAATAGCCATTCATCGCATTAGAATTGACTGGACCGGGCAATGTTTTAATGTTTTGCTAGGTTGATATATAACAGGGGCCAGAAAATGCTAAAAAATTATCTCATCGTTGCCTTACGAATTTCAATGCGCAATAAACTATTCAGTTTCATCAATATTGGTGGACTAACCATTGGCCTAACGGCTGCATTTTTAATCATACTCTTTGTGCAAAGTGAAATGGGCTATGATCGCTTGCTGAGTAACAACGATAGAATTTATACAGTTCAGACCCATTTTTCAGCACCGGGCAGAGCACCGAACACCAATGCCAGAACCCCGCGTGAACTTAAAGCCGCAATGGAAAAAGATTTTGCTGACATTGGAAGCTTCACCAGATTTTACGCTGGAAGCGCGCCTGTAAAAATTGCTAACGATCTGTTTGTAGAAAAATCCTATAGAATTGAAGAAACGTTTTTTGACGTCTTTAATTATCCATTCTTGGAAGGAAACGGTGAAACGGCGCTTGATCTTGCCTTCACGGCGGTGGTGAGCAATGTTTTTGCAAATAAACACTTCCCGGGCCAAGCGGCGCTTGGCAAAACGGTAAGCATTGGTGATCAGGATTACGCAATCACCGGCGTGTTAGAAGAGCCAGCTGGAAAAACCCATATGGATTTTGAAATACTGATCTTTAACGGGCCGGGTGCATTAGATGGTGATTTTATCGACTGGACCTCTTCGCGGCTCTATAGTTATTTCATTCTCGCAGATGGTGGTACTATAAATAATATGACCCTTGGCACGGCTGATTTTTTAGACCGCAATGCCTTCTTTGCCCCGGAAAGCTGGCAGGATTATAAACCGAGCGATGTGATGAACCTTTCTTACATGAAGATCGCCGATATCCACCTTTATCAAAATACCAGAAACACTATTGGCCCTAATGGTAGCGCAACACTTGTTTATGGTTTCATTGGCATAGCCGCGCTTATTATGATTATGGCGAGCATTAATTTTATCAATCTTTCCACGGCCGGTGCCAGCGCCCGTGAAAAAGAAATCGCCATGCATAAAGTGGTCGGTGCAAAACGCAGCCAGCTCATTACAAGATATTTATTTGAAGCGCTTACATTGGTAAGTTTCGCCTTTATCCTCTCGCTCGCGCTGACGGCACTACTCGCGCCCATGGTTTTTAACTGGATTGGTTTGGTTGAAATAGAAAATACCCGTATGGGATCAGCGTTTATAATAATTGCCGCGGCTTCAAGCCTTATCACAGGTTTTCTCGCCGGACTTTATCCGGCCTTTCACCTGTCGTCAAAATCACCGGCCAGCGCGTTTTCCGGCGGCCGTTCGCAGTCACCAAGGGTGGCGCGTTTTCGTATCGGCTTGATATTTTTCCAATATACTATTTCGATTATTTTAATGATTGCAGCAGGTCATTTTTATCTACAAACCCGTCTGGCAACAACCATGGATCTAGGGTTTAATGATGAAAATGTCCTCGCCTATTGGGGCGTTGGCGCGGCTGATGAAGCGAGCGATCAACAGGCACTGGCTGAACGCATAAGACAAATTCCGGGCGTATCGTCCGCAACATTGATGGCCCAACTGCCCGGAAATGGATCACAAAATAATGTCAGTCTTATTCCGCTAGGCGCGGATAATGCGCAGGGCCGCACCACGGTCCAGTCAGTGGCCGCAGATGTTAATTTTGATCAGGTGATGGACATGACGCTGATCGCTGGACGTAGTTTTGAGCAGGGCCGCGACATTGACAGAATGATAAGTGATAAACCAAGTGCCGCCTCGATCATAATTAATGAACTGGCGCTGACGGCGCTCGGCTTTGAAAGTGCCACTGATGCGCTTGGTAAAACATACCAGATGCAGGATTATATGAATGGTCCGGTAACGGTTGAAATCATTGGCGTAATGAAAACGGCTCATTTCCAGTCTATCCATAATCAGGCAGGGCCAATGCTGTTTGCAAATGCCAGTAATTTTTTCAGTGCCATGGTCGTCAAGCTTGACCGCTTTGACCAAGGCGTCATTGACCAAATTGATGCCATCTGGCCTACTTATGTGCCGGATGTAGCGGTGTTAAAAACTTACCTCACCGATAGCCTCGCCGATCAATATGCCAATGAGAACAGGCAAACTCAGGTCTTTGGCGGCTTTGCTGCCCTTGCCATTGTTATCGCCTTTTTGGGCATCTTCGGTCTTGCGTCCTTTAATGTGCAGCGCCGCACCAAAGAAGTGGGCATCCGCAAGGTTTTCGGTGCTACCGTTTTTGACATCGTACGGCTTTTTGTCTGGCAATTTTCCAAGCCCGTCATGTGGGCGGTCCTCGCCGCATGGCCGGTCGCCGCGCTACTGATTGATAACTGGCTTCAGAGCTATGCTTACCGCATTGATCTTATGCCGCTTGTGTTTATAAGCGCCGGGGCCAGTGTTCTATTCATCGCATGGGCCACCATCGCCAGCCACGCCACCCGTGTTGCCATCAAAAACCCAATCCTCGCCCTCAGATATGAGTGATAGAGCTACGAATAAGATAGAATAATAGCAATTTGCGCGATCTATGGTAAGATGCTTTAGCAAAAAAATAGGGGATGATGGCGGTTGATTAATTTACTCAGCCAACCGTTAACGAAACTGCTTTAGATATTGATAGCAGGGTTTCGATGCAAAATTTTATTGGACTGGCAATATTTGGAAATGGCGATGCCTTTTCAAATGAAGTACGCCCCCAACAATGTCCGTAAACTTCGCCAGGCGGGCTTAACGGAAGAAAAAATCAGATCGATGTTTATGGCGGATGATTAAGAAGTAACTGACCATAAAAAACACCCTATACAACAGCCCGACTTACTGTTATAACAATAACAGTTAATCACATATTATAGGGACCGATAAATTGTTAAGACAATCTGATAATGACATGCTAACGCGGGTTGGTGAAGGCACGCCGATGGGGGAATTGCTTCGCCGTTTCTGGATGCCGGCACTGCTCGAAGAAGAAATTTCTGAGCCGGACTGTGATCCTGTTCGTGTGCGAATTCTTGGGGAAGATCTGGTGGCGTTTAAGGATACGGACGGTAATATCGGTATTGTTGATGCCTACTGTCCGCACCGCCGGGCCGGAATGTTTTTCGGTCGTAACGAAGAATGCGGCCTTAGATGTGTTTATCATGGCTGGAAATTTGATGTGGACGGAAACTGCGTTGAAATGCCCAGTGAGCCAGCAGAATCCGATTTCAAACATAAGGTAAAGATTAAATCATACCCGGCCGTGGCCAAGGGTGGTGCGGTTTGGATTTATATGGGTCCGCCCGACTTAAAACCGGAAATACCCAATTTTGAATGGGCAGGCCTTCCTGAAAAGCAGCTGGTCGTTACCAAAAGACTACAAGAATGCAATTGGGCGCAGGCGCTAGAGGGCGGGATAGATTCCAGTCATATTTCGTTTCTCCACCGCAATCTTGAGGATTTAAAGCCCAAGCCTGAGAATGATAAAAACAAATCAAGCGCTGACTTCGCCGCCGCAGACCGCCACCCGGTGTTTTTCATTGATGAGACCGATTATGGTCACAGGATAAGCGCGAGAAGAAATGCCGGTGATGATTATTACTGGCGCGTTACCCAATTTTTAGTGCCGTTCCACACTCTAATTCCGCCGCAGATAAAAGAGGGGCGCGATTGCGTAGGCCATAGCTACGCCGGCCATGCCTGGGTGCCTATTGATGATGAAAATGTCTGGACATGGTCTTTTAACTGTAACCCGACCCGCGAATTTAATGAGTGGGAAGAAAACTTCTTTCACCCGCGCACCGGCATGTGGGGGCCAATAGATGATGATTACAAACCGCTGGCCAATAAAGGTAATGAATATCTGATCGATAGAAAAGTGCAAACGGATGATAATTACACCGGCATTCTCGGCATCCCAAACCAAGACGCGGCGGTGCAGGAAAGCATGGGCCTTATTTGTGACCGAACGAGTGAGCGGCTCGGCACCAGCGATAAGGCGATCATCGCCTTTAGAAAACGTCTTCTTAAAATGGCCAAAGACCTTGAAGCCGGTATAGAGCCGCCGGAAGCATCGGCTTCGGAAATTTTCAATATCCGCTCGGCAACTTATTTAGCGGACACGGATAAATCAATTGATGAAGGTTCCGACTGGCTGACAAAAACCCAATAGACTAATTTGATCGCAGGCTGTACTGTAAAATCAAAAAGGTGGAAGTAGCATGGTTGGACTTACCGGTTTTGATTGGGCTGTCGTTGGAATTTATTTTATCATTTTAATTGGTGTCGTCTGGTGGTCTTCGCGCGAACAAAACAGCACGAAGGATTATTTCCTTGCCGGCAGAAACGTTGGCTGGTTCGCCATCGGTGCCTCGCTTTTCGCGTCTAATATCGGCTCAGAACATATTGTCGGCCTTGCCGGATCAGGGGCGTCAACCGGTATGGCCATGGCCCACTGGGAACTCCACGCCTGGATCATGGTAATGCTCGGCTGGGTGTTTGTGCCCTTTTATTACCGTTCCGGTGTTTATACCATGCCGGAATTTCTTGAGCGGCGTTTTAACGCCACCGCGCGGGCTATTCTTTCGGCAATTTCATTACTGGCTTACGTACTGACCAAGGTATCGGTAACCATTTATGCCGGGGCGCTGGTTTTTCAGGTATTGCTGCCTGACACCTTTGGCACACCGGAAAATGCCTTCTGGGTTGGCGCATTTTCAACTGTAATACTGACCGGGGTATATACTATTTTTGGCGGCATGAGGGCGGTACTTTATACCGACGCCATTCAAGCCTTTATCCTGCTTGGCGGGGCAATATTCATTACATTTTTCGGCCTGAGCCAGCTTGGCGGCTTTTCTGAGCTTAAAACGGTTATTGGTGCAGAAGAAGCCAAGTTTGCCCTGTGGCGACCACTTTCCGATCCTGAATTTCCGTGGCTTGGCGTTATGATCGCCTCGCCGATCGTTGGTATTTGGTATTGGTGTACTGACCAATATATCGTCCAACGTACATTGGCGGCACGCGATATGGCAACGGCTCGCCGTGGTGCGCTATTTGGTGGTTTCATGAAAGTTTGGCCGGTGCTTATATTCTTGGTACCCGGAATGATCGGTTACGCCCTTCATCAAAAAGGCATCATCGCTATTCCGACAGATGCAAATGGTGAAATTCTTGGTGATCAGGTATTCCCGGCTATGGTGGCAAATTTGCTACCTTCCGGGCTTCGTGGTCTTGTGGTTGGTGGTTTACTTGCTGCGTTGATGAGTTCGCTTTCATCACTGTTTAATTCTTGCGCATCATTGTTCACTATTGATTTTTATGAAAAACTCAAACCGGACCTGTCCGAAAAAGAATATGTCCGCGTAGGCCGCATGGCGACCGCGGTCGTTGTCATCCTCGGCATGATGTGGATCCCTGTAATGAAAATGGTGGCGAGCGGCGGCCTTTATCAATATCTGCAGAGCGTTCAGGGCTATCTAGCACCGCCGATTACGGCCGTGTTCCTGCTTGGCCTATTCTGGCAACGTATTAACAGCTATGGTGCCGTGTGGGGGCTGGCGTGCGGTTTTGTCATTGGTCTGGCCAAACTTACTATTCAGACATTCTTCGGTGCCGATAAAATATCTGATCCGGCCTGGCTTGCCTATATTGGTGATTATAGCTTCCTTTATGTGTCTGGCTGGCTGTTCCTGATCAGCCTGATCATTATCAGCGGCGTGTCGCTCCTGACGCCACCACCTAGAGCGGAGCAGATAGACGGCCTGACCTACGCCTCCATCCGTGCTGACGGCGGAAAACTACACGAAGATGTCACCTGGTTCGACATCACCCTGACAATTGTCGTGCTTGGACTGGTCGTGGGAATGTACCTGTTCTTCAGCTTTTGGATATAAGGACTTAAACAACCGGCAGAAAAGGTGGTGTGGGAGTGATGAGGCGGATGGTCTATTTTTGAAAATTCGTTGATTCAAAAGAAAAATCTTATGTTAAAGAGATATCGCGGAGATTTATGTGAAAAACTCATAGAGTATCATGATACTAACCGAATATTCCCTAAAGAATTATCTGGGAATATTATTGAAATTACAGCATATTAAATTAACATACAATCAACAGCATTATTAATAAAAACCGATCAAATCACTTTAAATTTCTCACTTATCAAACACCTATTGTTTTTCTTATTTCCTTTAACTAGTAAGATCTTCTGGAAATTGTTTAAAATATTTATAGTATCCTATCATAATTTAAATTGATTAAATTGAACTTTAAGATATAAAAAAGAATTGTGAATAGCTTATTACTCTGAAGACATCAATGTGGTAGTCTCCAGAAAATAGTTAAATTACACCCGGCTACTATTTAAAAGTATTAATGATTACGAATAATATATTAAAATTCATTAAACATTATTTAAGTTGAGTGCTTATAGAAAAAGAGATTTAACGTGAAAAAAATAGCCCTTCAGATTAATGATCTCAATGATATAGTTGTATTATTGTTTGCTTCATGGCGACTGCTTTTGGTAGGGGGCATATTGGGCACAACATTTGCTTTGTATTTGGCAATATCAGAAACCCCTAAATATAGAGCAGTGGCAAAGGCTTTCCCATCTGAACTATTGGAATCTGAAAATTCAAATATTTTAGGAGGGTTAAGCCGGATACCTGGAATAAAAGGTGATAAATTTTCCGGACAGGGAATATCAGAAAAAATTACAATTATGCAATCACGGGATTTTCTATGGCATTTTATTCTGGAACAGGATTTGTTGCATTATATTTATAATGAAAAATGGGATGAACAAAAACAGGAATGGATCAGGCCGGCGCTTTCATTTACAAATAGAGTAAAGCTAAGAATTAGAACTTGGCTATACACCCTTATTGGTGAAGACGTAAAATCGCAGAAATATGTCCGGACCGATGCTTTGGTAATTTTCAACCGTATATTTACCGTTGTCCCCGATCCTGTGGTTGGCATTATTACCGTTACAGTAGAGATGCCAAACCCCGTATTTGCATCAGAACTGGCAAACAAGTTTTTCGACTCGTTAAATAGCTATGTTAGCGAGAAAGATATTACACAGGCTAAATTAAATTTAAATCATCTTGAAAATGAACTGCTGGAAACAAAGCTAACAGATATGCGCAACGTTCTACTTAGCCTGCTTGAGGCCGAAAAGAAGAATGAAATGTTGGCTCAAGTTAAAGAAGATTATGCTTTTCAAGTCGTAGACCCTTCCGTTGTTCCCGATTATAAATCATCACCTAAGCGCGGCTTAATGACAGTACTCGGTGCGATAGCAGGCGTCATTTTACTTGGCTTTTATCAAGTCTTTGTATACTCATTTGGTCCTTGGTATACGATTATCAAAAATCGCACAAAAAATATTAAATCGTAAGTTATTTATGATTTCTATAAATTAAGGGATTTAATTCTTGACAGCTAGACAAATACCTTTCATCGACCTTATGGCACAGCGGAGACATTTAGGTCAAAAAATTGATAACGCCGTAATTTCAGTGATCAATAGCGGTAAATTCGTGATGGGACCAGAAATTGAGAGCCTAGAGCGACAACTTGCCGACTTTTGTGGTGTAAAACATGTGGTTGCCTGTTCAAGCGGGACAGACGCACTTTTGCTGCCGCTAATGGCATGGGGAATTGGCCCCGGTGATGCGGTTCTTATTCCCGCATTTACTTTCGTTGCTACAGCCGAAGTTGTTGCGTTAACCGGAGCAACTCCTATTTTTTGCGATGTTGATGCTACGAGTTACAATATTGATGTGAGCAGTGTGCGCCAAGCCATAGATAAGGCACTTGGTATGGGCTTGAAGCCGAAAGCTATCATGCCGGTCGACCTTTTTGGTCTGCCTGCAGATTTTGATGAAATTATCGGTCTGGCCAATGAAAAAGAGTTGTTGGTTCTTGATGATGCTTGTCAGGGTTTTGGCGGTGTTTATAAAAATAAAAAAATTGGCTCCATCGGCGATGCTGCAGCGACAAGTTTTTTCCCGGCCAAGCCACTCGGTTGTTATGGCGATGGCGGCGCTGCCTTTACAAACGACAGCGAACTATATGAGAAAATGCTCTCCATTCGTGTGCACGGTCAGGGTCAGAACAAATATCATAACGTAAGATTAGGTTTGAATGCGCGCATGGACACAATTCAAGCCGCTATATTAATCGAAAAATTAACTATATTTCCAGATGAATTAAAAGCGCGTGAACAGGTTGCCAGAAAATATAATGAGGCGTTTGACGGTATCGCGATAACACCTTTGGTTCATGAAGATTATGTCTCTTGTTGGGCACAGTATACGCTTTGTGTCTCAGCTAATGAGCGCGCTTCTATTCAAAAAAAGTTAAGTGATTTAAATGTTCCTACGGCTGTTTACTACCCGATACCACTGAATAAACAGCCCGGATATATTCAATATCCGTCTGCCACAGATAGCTTGCCGGTGTGCGAAGATTTATGTGAACGAGTATTTAGTCTTCCGATGCACCCTTATCTGGAAGATGCCGAACAACAAATTATTATTAATGCTGTTGTTTCCACTTTAAAGAGTTAACAATATGGTAAAAGATGCGCCCTATATCCATTGTACCGCAGAAGTAAGTGAGCATGCCAAACTGGCCAACGGTGTAAAAGTCTGGAATTGGACTAAAATTAGAGAAGATGCCGTATTGGGCGAGGATTGCAATATCGGGCAATGTTGCTATATAGATTTTAAAGTTTCCCTTGGCGCGCGCTGCAAAATTCAAAATGGTGTTTCACTTTATCATGGATTAATCATTGCGAATGATGTTTTTATAGGCCCCAATGCAACATTCACCAATGACCTTGTACCAAGAGCACATAACGTAGATTGGAACATCACACCAACCACTATTTTGGACGGCGCAAGTATTGGTGCCAATGCCACAATCATTTGCGGCGTTACGCTGGGTCAGCATTGTATGGTTGCTGCAGGCGCTGTGGTTACCAGAGATGTACCGGATTACGCACTGGTTATGGGTGTGCCGGCGAGAATAATTGATTATGTCAATAAAGATGGTAGCAGACGCCACGTTAAAATTGACGAAGTATAAAGGACTACAATGAACAACGACAAAATAAAAGTGGCAGTAATTGGTGCAGGTTCCATGGGACAAAACCATATTCGTATTTATAGCCAATTGAAAGATGTTGAATTGGTCGGCATTTATGATTTGGATGTAGAAAACGGGGAAAAAATTTCACAGGCATATCAGTGTAAATTCTTCGAAAATATACAAAATATTATTGATGAGGTTGACGCAGTTAGTGTGTGTACGCCTTCCACCACACATTACGAAATTGCCAGCTATTTTATCAAGAACGGCATTCATTGTCTTATTGAAAAACCGCTGGCCACCGATGAGCAAGATGCAAAAAAACTCATTAGTTTATCAAATGCCCATAACGTAAAAATATTAGTGGGTCATGTTGAACAATTTAATCCGGCGATATTACAACTGAAAAATATTTTACAAAATGGCAGCTTCAAAATTAATAATATTAAAGCCAGTCGAGTAGGTATTGGCGGCGCGCGGATTACAGATGTCGGGGTTGTCGATGATATTATGATCCATGATTTGGATATCATACTTTCAATTGTTGACGAGGTTCCCGATACAGTCTCTGCAGCAATGGTCAGAAATAAAACATCGCAATCCGAAGATTTATGCGTAGCAATGATGACATTCCCGTCAGGAATTATTGCGGATATAACGGCAAGCAGAATAACCCATAAGAGAAATAGAATTTTGGAAGTTGATACTGATAAAGGCGTATTTGTGCTGGATTACTTTACTCAGGAATTGGAACTTTATCATCATAGGAAGGATGTGCTGGAACAGGATCCACTTTCAGAGCTTGGTACTTCTGTAATGGATACACGTGTCGAAAAAATATTGCTGCGCCGCGCAGAGCCTCTAACCACTGAATTGGCCCATTTTATTTCGGTTATTAAAGAAGAAGTCCAACCAATCGTTTCCGGTGATCAAGCATTGAAAGCATTAAAAGTGGCATGGATTATTAAAGAAAATTTAAAGTAATAGTATTGAATTAATCAACAAAAACAAATAGTAGCGTCTTATGAAAGATCTGGAATATGGATATTAGAGGAAAAAAATTTACCGTGGTCGGCGGAGCGGGATTAATCGGCTCTCATACAGTTGAAGAATTGCTCAAGGAAGAAGTGGCCGAGGTAACAGTTTTTGACAACTTCACCAGGGGAAGTGAAGAAAATTTGGCGGAAGTAATCAATGACCCACGATTGAATATATATTCGCTAGGGGCGAATATAATGCATACAGATCATCTTGATAAAGCGTTTAAAGGCACGGATGGCGTATTTCATTTTGCCGCATTGTGGTTGCTTCAATGTTACGACTTCCCACGCTCTGCTTTTGATGTAAATATAGCAGGTACATTTAATGTTTTAGAAGCGATTATTAATAACAATGTAAAAAAACTGGTATTTTCATCGTCGGCATCAGTTTATGGTGACGCGGTGCGCGAACCAATGGATGAAGATCACCCCTATAACAACGAAACTTTTTACGGTGCTTCAAAAATTGCCGGTGAACATATGTGTCGTTCGTTATATAAAAGACATAAAGGATCTGATAAGCACTTTGACTATAGTGGCCTGAGATATTTTAATGTTTATGGCCCTCGTCAGGACTATCATGGCGCTTATATTGCGGTAATTATGAAAATTCTTGATCAACTTGAGAACGGAATTTCACCTACAATATATGGTGATGGAAGTCAGGCATATGATTTCGTATATGTTGGCGATTGCGCAAAAGCCAATGTTGCAGCCATGAAAGGTGACACTTCAGACGAATTTTATAATGTTTGCACCGGCCACCGCACAAGTATTAAGGATCTTGCCAATATGCTTATAGAAATGACAGGATCAGATCTTGAGCTCAGTTATCAGGAGGCTGACCAGATGTTCGTGAAAAATCGAATTGGGTCACCGGATAAGGCCAAAGCAGAATTAGATTTCACAGCATTAATGGAGTTAAAAGAAGGTCTGAACAAACTGATTGAATGGCGCTCAAGCCATAAAGAGGAAGTAGACCAGCGTCGCCGTGCAGTAGAAAGTAATTAATAATGGAATTTCGTAAAATACAAATTTCAGAACCAAGCCTCGGTGAAGAAGAATGGCAAGCTGTTAAAGGCCCTATTGAAAGTGGATGGTTAACACAGGGGCCAAAGGTAAAAGCCTTTGAAGAAGCTTTTGCCAAAGAACATAATGTCAAACATGCTGTGGCAACAACAAGCTGCACCACCGCGCTGCATTTGGCTCTCGTTGCTATGGAAGTTGGCCCCGACGATGAAGTCATAGTGCCAGCCTTTACATGGATTGCAACCGCCAACGCCGTGGTCTATTGCGGGGCAACACCAGTCTTTTGTGACATTGATTTGGAAACATTTAACATGTGCCCCAAGGATTTAGCGAGCAAAATCACCTCAAAGACCAAAGTAATAATTCCGGTGCATTTGTTCGGATTATTTGCTGATATGACATCGATTAAAGACATAGCCGGTGATATTCTTATTCTTGAAGATGCGGCCTGCGCTGCGGGTGCAACACTAGACGGTAAATATCCCGGTGAAATCGGCAAGGCCGCTGCTTTTTCCTTTCATCCGCGCAAATCAATTACCACCGGCGAAGGCGGCATGGTCACAACCAATGATGACGCGTTGGCCGAAAAAATGGTTATCCTTAGAAATCACGGAGCGTCCGTTTCTGCAGAAGTGCGTCATCAGGGCGCCAAACCCTATTTGTTACCGGATTTTAATCACCTTGGCTTCAATTACCGTATGTCTGATGTTCAGGCGGCAATCGGATTGGTACAAATAACCAAGCTGCGAAAATTTATTACCGAGCGCCAATATTGGGCCGATTATTATGCGAAAGAATTGGCGGACATTAACTGGCTGCGAACGCCTGCCATCCCGCAAAATTGTTCTCCGGCATATCAGGCCTACGTATGCTTTGTCGATGAAAGTAAATCGCCCATGCCACGAAATGATATTATGGAATATTTGCAGGAAAACGGCATTTACACCCGCCCTGGCACCCACGCCGTTCATATGCTAGGATATTATAAAGATAATTATTCACTAAAAACTGATGATTACCCAAATGCCCGTGACGCCGACCAATTTTCCATGGCCATTCCACTGCACAACAAAATGACCGCAGACGATTATGCTTATGTTGTTGATAAATTAAAAAATATACATCCTTAACAGAACATTGTTACTATGAATCATGCTAGAATAAATAAATTAATGCAGTCTATAATTACTGATCTGGATATAGACCTTAAAGGAATGACAATTCTTACGGAATGTGCTTCAAACTTATTCGCAGTCACGCCGCTCATCGCAGCGCTCGCTGGGGCTGACCGCGTTATTGCAATTGCAAAAGATTCTCAATATGGATTGGCAAACGATAATATTTCTTCATTGAATGCTTGGTCAAAAGATTTAGGTATTGAGGATAAAATTTACGCGACAACCGAGCCAGCCCACTTATTCGCCAAAGATGCCAATATCGTCACTAATTTGAATTTTTTGCGCCCAATTGGTAATCAAATTATTGAAAATTTACCGTCAGATTGTTGTATCCCGTTAATGTGGGAACCCTGGGAGTTCCGCGAGGAAGATCTTGATCTTGAGCTTTGCGACAAACATTCTATACCCGTACTGGGCACCAATGAAACAAATCCAAGACTGGAAATATTCAGATATGTAGGATTACTCGCATTAAAACTACTCTTTGAATTAAATATAGAGGTATTCAGGTCAAAAATCTTGATAGTTGGGGGCAATCCTTTTGCCAAAGAAGCCATTAAAGTGCTCGAGCCGCTGCAAGCAGAAATACATGTAATTGATCCAAATGCCCACGATACGTTGAACAAGCCCGAGCTGCAGGCGCTGGTCGAAAATAGTGAGGCAATTGTTGTACTTGAACATATCAGCAAAGAGCCCGTAATCGGAGGGGAAAATGGTATTCCTATCGAATGGATAAAGGATAATTCACTACCGATTGTTCATATTTGCGGTAACGTGGATGATGAATCTTTAAAGAGCGCCGGAGTTATAAAACACCCGAAAAGAGCTGTCCCACCGGGATATATGACCGTTACAACAGCATATATGGGGCCAAGAGCCATAGTCGATCTACATGCGGCAGGTTTGAAAGTCGGTGAGATTGTTGTAAAGTCGTTACGGAAAGGCGCATCAGTTGAGGAAGCAAAATTAACTGCTGTAAAAAATGGAATAGCCCTTGATTTTTAGAGATAAATTATGCGCATAGCGATATTAGGAAGGTCAGAATTATTGCTGCAGACCGCTCACTATTTGCAGCAAAAAAATCATACAATTGCTTTGGTTGGTACAGCCAGAAGTGAAACACACTATAGGGCTCATGAAGATGATTTTGAGAAATTTTCCACGCAAAATAACATTCCTTTCTTTTGCAGCCAAACGCTGAATAAAGAAGAAATTATTGATAAATTAAAAAGTGTAAATGCAGATATCGCGATTACCCTTAATTGGCCAAACTTAATTGGCTCGGATGCTTGTGCTGCCTTCCCAATGGGTATACTCAACGGTCACGCCGGTGATTTACCTCGTTATAGAGGCAACGCCTGTCCCAATTGGGCAATTATTAATAATGAAGAAAAGATAGCATTATCGATCCATAAAATTGATCCACATAGTCTTGATAGTGGTGATGTAATCTTAAAAAAATATTTCTCATTGGATCAAAATATTTATATAGCTGACATTTATGAATGGCTCGAAGATATAACGCCTCTAGCTTTCTGTGAAGCGCTTGACGGTTTGGAAAACGAGACTTTACAGCCTATCCACCAGTCTAATGATCCGCAAGATTCTCTAAGATGTTACCCGCGCAAACCTGAAGACGGTAAAATCAACTGGTCCGACCAGGCTGAAAAGGTCCATGCCTTAATCAGAGCATCATCGCATCCTTTCTCAGGCGCATATACGACACTGGAAAATGAAAAGAAAGTAACCATCTGGCGTGCTGAATTAAAAAATGATGAACCACCATTTTGTGCGGTGCCCGGACAAATAATGTATAGGCATGATGGACATCCGGTAATTGCTTGTGGAAAAGGTGCTCTAAAAGTAACCGAAATTTCTATCAAAGGTATTAAAAACAATAACGACGCCTTACAAATACTCATGAAAAGTGTTCGAAGCAGACTTCACTAATCAACCGAAAAAGAATTTATTAATATGATCTCTCATTCTAGACCGTGGATAAATAAGGAAGACAAAACTAATATTTTGAGTGTGCTGCAGTCTGAGCTATTAATTTCCGGAAAACAGGTGCAATCATTTCGTACTAATCTTCAAAATATTTCCGGGTTTAATGAAATTAGATTGACGTATTCAGGTCAGAGAGCAATTGAACTTGCCCTTTCACATATCGCCGTTAAAACAAATAAACGGGACGTAATATTACCGACGTATGTTTGTTCAGAAGTGTATGAAGCTATTTTATCAATGGGATTTAATCCAGTATTATGTGACGTTGGCACCAACTGGATTATGACAAAAGAAACAGTGCAAAATCATCTAGATCATAACACTGCGGCTATTATCCTCATTTCAGTATTTGGTATTGATGTGGATGCAAATGACTTCAAAGATTTCGATTGCTTCATCATAAATGATTTATGCCAGAACTTCGACGATTTGATAAAAAAACGATCATATTACGGCGACTTTATAACGGTCTCATTTCATCCAACCAAATGTTTAACAGCACTTTCTGGTGGCGCACTTATTTCTTGCATTGCTGGTAAATATCCACTCAAACTAATGGACGAAGGTTGGAATGACGTTATGGGCAGTCTGGTCAACGGGCAACTTGCCCGATACAGTGATTTTCAAAAAAGAAGAAATAAACTTGCTACCCAATATTATAAAAATCTTCCCAAAGAATTATCGGATAAAATTTATAAGCTAAAATCGTCCCACTTCAGATTTCCACTTTGGCTGGAAAAAGGATACGATTTTAAAAAAGCAAAAAAATATTTCGAAACCTACGATATCGCTATCCGTAAGGGTGTAGACGAATTATTACACAAAAAATTTAAAGTAAAAAACCGATCATATAAGAATGCCGAAACCTGTTTTCAAAACACACTATCAATTCCGATTTACCCAAGTTTATCGATGGCATCCTGTAATAAAATTGTTGGTGTAACCAAAAAATATTTTAGAGAATTTTATGGAATATAAAATTACCATCATGACAGATAAAGATGAAAAGGATATTGATCAATTCCTCAACAATATCACGAACGCATCGCTGTATCATACGACAAAATACAAGGCGCTGCTGGTTGGCGTATTGAGTTCAGCAAATTCAAAATATATAGTAGCCAGAGACAGTTCAGGAAATGTTTGCGGGCTTTTACCTTGTTTTATTAAAAAATCTATGGATCAGGGTAGTATTATGAATTCGTTACCCTACTACGGTAGCCACGGTGATCTTATTACCTCTCCTGAATTAAATCCTGAACAACTGTTATGTTGCCGACAACAAATAATGAAACTATTCTTGCAAATTTGCCATGAAGAAAATATCAGAACTGCTACCATAATTACAACCGGACTTTCCAACACCAATGATTTTCTTGAAAGTTATTTTGAACTCAATAATATTGAATTCATTACAGTTAGAAGAGTTGGCCAAATAACGACTTTGCCCGACACATCTGATGAATTTGATGATGGTGAGGCTATCATGAATATGTGTCACCAAAAATCTCGAAATATGATCCGCAAGGGATATAAATCTAACTATGAAATTGAAATTGATAACAGTCCCGCATCGTTCCAAACTTTACTACAGCTTCATACTGAAAGTATGCTTCTTATAGGGGGGATCCCAAAGCAAAATTGTTTCTTTGATTTTATACTTAATAATTATAAACCTAATATAGATTATAACATTTACACTGCCAAATCTGACGGTGAAATTGTAGCGTCACTTTTATTGCTCTATTTCAAAAATACTGTAGAATATTTTGTACCAGCGACACGCTCAGATCATAAAAAAAACCAACCTATGTCTGCCGTGATCCATACAGCTTTAACCGAGGCCATGCGCAATAACTATAAAAAGTGGAGCTGGGGAGGAACGCCGGTAGGACATAAAAACTTGCATCGGTTCAAAAGCAGGTTTGGTGCAGATGATCATTTTTATTGTTCTTACACGCTGGTATTTGATAATTCGATAAAAAATGAGACCTCCGAGACGTTACTAAAATCATTTCCCGATTTTTACAGTTACCCATTTCATGAACTCAACGGGAAAAAGAAAAATGATATTTGATACATCCAAAATTTATTATTTTGTGGGGGGTGGCATGGAAAAAGTGACACAGGCTCTGATTGATGGGGGACATTCTATAGAAAAGGTTTTTTACAAACCAACTTCTGGAAGCTCAAAAAGTGATGCCAGTCTGAATATAGCCAATATATATAATATTCCAATTCAAGCCATAAACCATCGTTCCGAATTAATCGCATTGGGTACTGAACTTAAAGGAAAATTCTGTTTTTCTGCTGGCTTTTCATTTCTTTTTCCAAAGGAATTTTTAAACGCCACAGGCCTTTGCGTTAACATTCATGGCGCAATTTTACCAGATTACCCCGGGGCCAGAACACTGAATTGGGTTTTAGAAAATGGCGAGACACAAAGTGGTATAACAATACATATCATTGATGAAGGCATCGACACAGGGGATATCATATTACAGGAAACTTTCCCAATATCGGTATTTGATACGCCAAGAAGTCTCGCAGCCAAAACTCAGGCGCTAGAACCCGCGTTAGTGCTCAAAGCGCTGGCGCTTCTAAATTCCGGAGAAGCACAACCCATTAAGCAGGAAAATATAAACTTTAATGACAGACGACTTGAAAACAGAACGCCGAAACACTCGCAGCTGGATATTGATTACTCTCTCTCCGAGCTTTACAATCAAATTCGGGCTGCCGATCCCGAAAACTATCCTTCCTATTTTTATATTAATGGGCAAAAAATCTTGTTAAAAATATCGCGGGAAAACAAATCCGAGAATGAGCCCTTTTCAGATCTAATGATTTAATGATTATATATAAATGTAGCTAAGTTCATCCAGCTTTGTTATGAATAGCCGACTAATTGGTTAAACAATTATTTAATCCAGTCGGGAGAAAGTGTTGCCTGCAATAAATACGGAATCGAAAAAATATGCCTAAACAAATTTGCGTACGTTGTCTTTATGATAGCGACTTCCCGTTAATTGAATTTGATAGTGAAGGCGTTTGTAATTATTGTCATGAATATGATCAAATGTGCGAAGAGTATCCGGCTGGCGAAGAGGGACAGAAACGCCTGGAAAAACTGGCTGCCGAGATTAAAAAGGCCGGACGCAAAAAACCTTACGATGTGATTATTGGTGTAAGCGGTGGCTGCGATTCATCATACCTGTTACATCAAGCGATTGGACTGGGCCTGCGCCCTTTAGCTGTCCATTTCGATAATACATGGAACAGCACCATTGCAACACAGAACATCCGTAAAATGACTGAGGCGTTAAACATCGACCTTCATACGGTTGTTGCCGACAACAAAGAATATGATGATATTTACAGAGCCTTTATTAAAGCCGGCGTTGCCGATATCGATGGCCCGACAGATATAGCCCTTGCGGCAGTTATGTACAAAACAGCTGCAAAATTTGGTATTAAATATAGCTTTAACGGCCATTCTTTCAGAACAGAGGGTATATCCCCGCTGGGATGGATATATATGGATGGGAAATATGTTATTGACGTCCATAAAAAATTTGGCACCATACCGCTAAAAACTTACCCAAATATGACACTGCTCAAGCAATTAAAGTGGATGATATTTAATGGTGTAAAGCAAATTCGACCGCTATATTACACTGATTATATAAAAGAAGACGTAAAAAAACTGCTTACAGAGAAATATGATTGGGAGTGGTATGGTGGACACCATCTAGACAATAGATTCACCGCCTTTTGCCATCTCTATTTTATACAAAAACGCTTTGATATCGACATGCGTATCATCGCCCATAGTGCTTTGGTCCGAAGTGGGCAATTAAGCCGGGAAGAGGCTGAGGCGGAGTTGGCAATAATGCCGTACGAATCCCCCGAAGCTCTTGAAATTGTTGAGCTGGTAAAAAAACGACTTGGCTATAGTGATAATGAATTCCAATCGCTTATGAAGGCACCAAGAAAAAGTTACAAGGACTACAAGAGTTATAAAAAGACTTTTGTACGCATTAAGCCACTTTTGTGGCTTATGTATAAATTGCAACTTGCGCCGAAGACTTTTTATACCAAGTACACGCGAAAAGATGTTTAGTCGAAGTGTCGCTGGATAACCAAAGGAAAAAACCTATCGTGTCAGAAATTACCATAGTTGATTATGGCGTTGGGAACCTTGGTTCAATCCAGAATATGCTAAGAAAAATTGATGCAAAATTTATTGTGTCTTCGTCTCCTCGTGATCTTGAGCGGGCCGAAAAAATTCTACTGCCTGGCGTCGGGGCTTTTGATAGCGCAATGGATACACTTCACAAAAAACATTTTTTTGATATATTAAATGAAAAAGTACTGATACAAAAAGTTCCGCTACTGGGCATTTGTCTGGGAATGCAGCTTCTTACCGAGGGTAGCGAAGAAGGCAAACAGAAGGGTTTCGGCTGGATAAAAGGCGGCGCAAAAAAGTTTGATATGAAGAATTATGACCGTGAACTAAAGGTTCCCCACATGGGTTGGAATTACATTGAGCCGACAAACCCAAGCCCCCTGATTGCGGAAATGGATGATAGTTATCGCTTTTATTTCGTCCATTCTTACTTTGTTGAATGCGCCGATCAGAAAAATGTGATCGCCAAAGCAACCCACGGTCCAAAATTTGACGCCATTATTATGAAAGATAATGTATTCGGAGCACAGTTTCATCCTGAAAAAAGCCATAAGTTTGGAATGAAGCTGCTGTCTAATTTTGCAAATAATATATAGGAAAGGTTAAATATGTCTGCTCTAAGACGACGTGTCATGCCTTGCCTGCTCCTGGACGGTGAAGGCTTGGTCAAAACTGTAAATTTTAAGTCAGCTACGTATATTGGAGATCCAATAAATGCAATACGCATCTTCAACGAGCTGGAAGTTGATGAACTTATTCTGCTGGATATTATGGCTTCCGATAAAGATATGCGGCCAGACTTTGAAATAATCAATAAAGTGGCCAGCGAATGTTTTATGCCGCTCACTTACGGCGGCGGCATAAAATCAGTTGGGGATGCTGATAATTTATTTAGAATTGGTATTGAAAAAATATCCTTGAACAGTGCCCTTTTCGAGCAAGCTGAACTACTGCCGCAAATTTCACAAAAATATGGCAGTCAAGCCGTCGTGGCCTCAATCGATGTCCTAAAAAATATGTTTGGAAAATATCATGTTTATAGAGAACGCGGGCGCAAAAAAACAAATGAAAGCCCGCTCAATTGGGCATTAAAACTTCAGGAATTGGGCGCGGGTGAAATATTGCTCACCTCAATAAATCATGAAGGAACATGGGATGGTTTTGACCTTAAATTAATTGAAGAGCTTGCTTCAGCACTCTCAATTCCGGTTATAGCAAATGGCGGTGCAGGAAACGCTGAAGATTTAAGGTCAGCGCTTAAACAGGGAAATGCTTCAGCGGTAACAGCAGGAAGCATGTTCGTTTTTCAGAAAAAAGGAATGGGCGTTTTAATTAATTACCCACCTCAAAATATTATCGAGCAAATCATTGCAAAATAATGCAATATTAAAATGAATAAAGTATAGAAGGTTTTATATGTGCGGCATCTGTGGCTTTGTTGATTTAAATAACGAATTAGGCGAGCCTGAAGAGATATTGGAAAATATGACGGGCCAAATAGTTCACCGTGGCCCTGATGATTTCGGCCATTGGTTGTCGCCTGACAAAAAGGTCGGATTAGGCCACCGCCGATTATCGATACATGATCTATCGTCATCAGGCCATCAGCCAATGACTTCCCATTGCAAGAGATATGTTATGATCTTTAATGGTGAAATTTATAATTTTAAAAAATTAAAAGACATATTGATTGAAAAAGGTCATGTTTTTATCGGTCAATCCGATACAGAAGTATTAGTTCAATTAATTGCGGAATTTGGCTTAGAGCAATCAATAAAGCAAACAGAGGGCATGTTTGCCCTGGCATTATATGATAACGAGGACAAAAGCTTAAGTTTCGTCCGTGACCGTATGGGGGAAAAGCCTCTCTATGTGGGGACGTGCGGCTCAAACATTGTTTTCGGTTCAGAATTAAAAGTTTTTAAGGCGATGCCGAACTGGCAGGCTAAAATATCAAGCGATGCAGTTTCGCGCTTTTTTGATTATGGCTATATCCCGGGACCGCTTTCTATTTATCAGGACATACTGAAAATTTCGCCTGGATCCATTTTAACCTTGAACACCAGCGAAATGATTCCGGTTAATCAGTGGTGCGAGAAAAAATATTGGTCGTTAGAAGAGCTGGTCGATACAAAAAACACCACGCCAATACCGCAATCACTGCCCGAAGCAACAGAAAAGTTTGAAGCGTTATTAAAAAATGCCGTTCAAGATCAATTGGTGGCAGATGTGCCGGTTGGTATTTTTCTGTCTGGCGGAATAGATTCGTCAGCCGTCGTAGCAATGGCGCAGGCTTGCTCGAAAGACAGCGTAAAAACTTTCAGCATCGGCTTTGACGAAAAGGAGTTTGACGAAATACCCTTTGCCAATGAAGTCGCCACAACACTTGATACAGACCATACCGAGCTTTATTGTTCCTCAAAAACGGTCAAAGAATCTATTGAAAAAATTATAAAGCATTATGATGAGCCCTTCTCGGACGCCTCCCAATTGCCGACGATGCTGTTATGCGAACTTACCCGAAAACATGTGACCGTTTGCTTGTCGGGGGATGGAGGAGATGAGCTTTTTTATGGCTATTCGCGTTATTTTAGAACAAACAAAAATCACCAGAAGGTGAAATCCATTCCGTCGCCAGTACGTTTTGCAATCAAAATCATATCAAGTATATTTAATCCCCGACTTCTCAAATCAGCGAGGTTTCAGAAGCTGGGCTTATTATTCGAGCGAATAAATCATTTAAATTCTCCCTGGTCATTTTATAGAAGCTTTATTTCCCGCGGCGGGCTTAGCCAATGTCTCGTCGTTAACAAAAGCAAAGGGGAATTCCTTTTTTCAAGGCCGGAAACTGAACTGGAGTTTGATCATATCATGCGCTTCAGCGATACGAAGCAATATCTGACGGATGATATATTGGTCAAGGTCGACAGAGCAAGTATGGCCTCTAGCCTCGAAGTGCGGGTGCCTTTGTTAAATCACAAAATTGTTGAATTCGCCTGGTCATTGCCCAATGAATTACTGCAGAGTAACGAGAAAGGTAAATTACCGCTTCGCGCATTGCTGAATAAATATTTACCTAACATTGACTTTGACCGTCCCAAGAAAGGATTTGCCGTTCCGCTTGATAAATGGTTGCGCAATGATTTAAAAGACTGGGCTTATGGCCTTCTTTTTGATAATACAGTTTTATTTAAAGATATATTACATGTTGATGTACTCGCTACCATTTGGGAACAACATCAAAACAACAAAAAAGATTATTCATGCGAGCTATGGGATGCTATTATTTTCATTCTATGGTTAAAGAATGAAAATTCTTTAACTTAACTTTCTACTGAGTAAAAATTTAAATAGATTGAATTTAATGACCGAGCAAACTTGTAAACGATGTATATATACCAGCGACTTTCCTCTCATTACCTTTGATGAGGAAGGCGTGTGTAATTATTGTCATGATCATGACGATATGTGTAAAGAATATCCCACAGGCGAAGAAGGCCAAAAACGGTTAGAAAAATTAGCCGAAGATGTCATTAAAGCCGGCAAAGGCAAACCTTATGATGTGATTATAGGAGTGAGCGGGGGATGCGATTCATCCTTTATGATGCATCAGGCGATCGAGCTTGGCCTTCGGCCTTTGGCGGTTCATTTTGACAATACCTGGAACAGTACTATCGCCACACAAAATATCCGGAAAATGACAGAACAACTCGATATAGATTTATATACAATTGTTGCTGATAATAAAGAATATGATGATATATATAAAGCCTTCATTAAAGCAGGCGTGCCCGATATTGAAGCCCCGACAGACATTGCCTTTGCCGCAGTAATGTATAAAGCGGCGGCTAAATTTGGTGTAAAATACAGCTTTAACGGCCATTCATTCAGAACCGAAGGCGTGTCTCCGCTCGGTTGGCTTTATATGGACGGCAAATATATCGCCGATGTCCATAAGAAATACGGCAAAATTCCTATGAAGACATATCCAAACATGACAATTCTAAAGCAATTCAAGTGGATGATTTTTAATGGTGTCAAACAAATTCGCCCCATTTATTACACCAATTACATCAAAGAAGACGTCAAAAAAATGCTCATAGATAAATATGATTGGGAGTGGTACGGAGGCCATCATCTGGATAACCGCTTCACCGCCTTCTATCACAGATACTTTATGCCCAAAAGATTTGGTATAGATATGAGAATTATAGAACAAAGCGCACTGGTACGGTGCGGGCAGCTAACGAGGGAAGAAGCTGCTACAGAAATGGCAAAAGTACCCTATGAAGACCCTGTGGCAATAGAAATTATGGAATTGGTTAAAAAACGCCTTGGCTATAGTGATAATGAATTCATTTCATTAATGGAAGCTCCCAAAAGAAATTACCGCGAATTTAAGAATTACAGGAAACTTTTTATACGCCTAAAACCGCTGTTATGGCTCATGTATAAATTAGAGCTCGCACCGAAAAGCTTTTATACTAAATATACCCGTAAGGACGATTAGCATGCGGGTTGCGCTCATCAATAATATGAATAATTGCTTTTTCGCAATTGCCAGGCATCTACGGGACCGCGGTATAGATGCCCATTTATTTGTTCAAAAAGATATACCGGAACATTTCCATCCCAGTGCCGACACATTTGATGATAGTTATAAAAACTATACCCACTATTATGAATGGTCAGGAATCGATGATCTGAAAGAAACGTATATTGATACCATTAGAAAAGATATGGAAGGATATGATTTCTTAATTGGCTGCGGAGATGTTCCTGCATTCATGAGAATGGCCGGATTAAAACTGGATTTATTTATCCCATATGGTGCAGATATGTTTTATTTGCCATTTTTCCAATTTACTCACCCAAAACGCATACTGAAAATATTAAAACTCATGAAATACCAGAAACAGGGAATTAATGACACTGATGCACTTTGGTTTGAACCAAGCCATAACCTTGAATTTTACTCAAAAAAAATAGGTTATGATAGAAAAATTATATCTTCTACTATTCCAATTATATATCATAAGAAAGACGTAGATTTAACCACTGCCACACAAAGTGAAAAAAAACTTATACATCAATTTAAGAATATTAGAGAAAATAACGAGATTGTTATTTTCCACCATTCCCGCCATTGTTGGCGCGATACAAGAGAATTTATTTCATTAAAAGCAAATAATCTCTTATTTGAAGGTCTAAGGGAATTTATTGATGAGTATGATGATATTAAAGTTAAAGTAATTACCTTTGAATATGGACCTGACGTTGATGATAGCAAAACACTTATTGAAAAATTGGGTCTGGAAAAAAATGTTTCGTGGTTTCCCAAGATAAGCAGAAAAATACTGTTACAGGGAATTCAGCTTTCGGATATCGGTGTCGCCGAGTTATATCACAGCTTTCTGACCTATGGTGCCATTGGCGAATTTATGGCTTGTGAGGTACCCGTCTTTGCAAAACGCGATGATCATTTATACAATGATCAATATCCGGATCTATATCCCATTTATCATGCCGACACAGTTAGCGAAATTAAAGAGGCCTTAATTGAATATATTAAAAATAAATCCGTATCACACAAAAATTCAGTTGGTCATAAAGGGTATTTGTGGTTTCAGAAACATATGATAGACACACCGGTAAATAAGCTGATTCAATTAATCGAACATAAGAATAAGGATAAATAATGAGATTTGGTTTTGGGAAAAATTGGAAAAAATTAGTCTCTATACTGGATGAAGACAGAATAGTGGAAGCAGAAAGTTCCATTAAGTCAATGTTGTCTTGTGAAAATTTAAAAGACAAATCATTCATAGATATTGGTTCAGGTAGTGGCCTGTTCTCACTGGTTGCCGCCCGGTTAGGCGCAAAAGTAAACTCTTTTGATTATGACATCAATTCAGTGGAATGTACCGCCTACCTGAAAAATAAATATAATTTCAATGATGATATCTGGAAAGTTGAACAGGGAGATGTACTGGATAAAGAGTATCTAAGCAAATATGACAAGCATAATATTGTTTATAGCTGGGGTGTTCTGCATCACACCGGAGAAATGTGGGATGCTATTGAAAATGCGTCTGACCTCGTAAAGGAAGATGGCTTGCTCTTTATTGCAATATATAACGATCAAGGATGGAAATCCACTGTTTGGACTTGGATAAAAAGAACATATAACTTTTTGCCTTGGCCGCTAAATAGTGTTTTTTCTCTTTTATTGTTTATCACTGTGTTTACAATAGGGTTTTTGAAATATTTAATATTACTTAAGCCGATGACTTATATAAGGCCTTATTTTAATTATAAAAAAAAGCGTGGAATGAATCCCTTTATTGACTGGACCGACTGGGTAGGGGGATATCCGTTTGAAGTCGCAACTCCGGATGAAATTATAGAATTTCTTGGAAAAAGAAAATTTTCGCTAATAAAAAGTGTTACTATTTCGAGTTTAGGATGTAATGAGTTTGTATTTAACAAAAACAAGTCCTGACATGAATTAGAATATATTTAAATTATGAAGAAAAACCCGTGAATAAAAAACTGAAATCGTCTTCTGTTGGTTATCGTTTAAAGTTTCTGGCCAAGGATGCCTTCTTTTACGGAGGATTGGCTGCGCTGGGGCGATTTTCTTCTATTCTTACTTTTCCTTTTTTAACCAGACTACTCAGTAAAGAAACATTCGGCGTACTCGATTTATTTTTAGTGGTCGAAATGCTCTTTGTATTTTTATCGATAATGGGACAGGATTCAGCCCTTGCGCGTTATTTTTATGACGATGAGGACATAAATGCTAGAAAGGCGATCTGCACATCTTCCCTGTTAGTGCAATTAACGCTCGGTTTATTCGTGATTGGCGGATTATTATATTTTCGCAGCGAGATAATGGCAATTTATGGCGTACCACCCATATACGAGCCACTGATGTGGATATTGGCGTTAAAAATATTCCTCACCATACCACTGAATTATTCCATTAATTTGATGAAGTGGAGCTACGAGCGCAACGGGTTTGCCTACCTGACATTGGGATCATCAACCTGCATCATTTTTGCCGCACTTATCGGTGCATACTTTTTTGAAAATCCGCTCATGAGCATATTGGTGTTACAATGCTGTGCATTGCTTTTATTTGCCGTTTTTGGGTTATTCTTATGCAGAGGCTGGTTCGGACGCATCGCCACAGCGCCAATCATTCGCGCCCTATTCACATTTGGCATCCCCTACGGGATAATATCCTTATCTGCAAATCTAGTGCCTTCCGTAGACCGCAGTATGATTTCACAAAGCCTGGGTATTGAGGCCATAGCAATTTATGCCGTGGCAAACAGAGTGGCCAATTTATTCAGGGTTGGCACGACCGCTTTTCAAACCGCCTGGGGACCATTTTATATGTCAACCTATAAGACCGATGATGCGCAGGACTCATTTGATCTTATTTTGCGAAGCTACTGTGTGTTTGGTGCGGTCCTATTTATTATTTTCAGCGCGTGTGCAAACTGGTTTGTTCCCCTGCTTGCTGGCGAGCAATATAGTGAAGCGGCTGGATTATCAATATTTTTGGCCTACGGCATAATAATTCAAGGCGCAGGCTGGATTACTGGCATTGGATCATTTATCGCAAAAAAACCCGTTTATGACTTAAGCAGTTATCTGGTTCAGCTCATCACGACATTTATCGGGATATATTTATTATTACCAATATACGGGCTGATGGGGGCGGCTATAAGTATTGTTCTAGGATATCTTTCACAGGCCATTTCCATGACTGCATTGGGCTATTATAGCTATTCATTAAGATTTTCACTGGTACGGCCCTTTTTAGCAATGCTGTTAGGGCTTTTATTTACATTAGGCCAAAGTCTGGTAATAGATATATTTAATTCATTTTTGTTCTATCTTTTTATGTTCATATCGATTATTTTCATTTTGTTTATAGGTAGTAGCGCTCAAGAGAGAAAATATTTACTGGCTCGGCTTAGGTCCTAAAATTTACAAACCATTAACTATATAATATTAGCATATCATCAGTAAAAAATCATGAGAGATCTGGATGAATTATTTAAATACATTGCTTGCAGAAAATCATTATTTGGCGATCATTAGTGCAGCAGTTTTAGGACTGTTTGTTAACCTCGCAATATCTTTTGGCGGTCAGACATGGGCACGACTTAGTTCACAAAGATATTCGGCGTTTCTTTTACCACCGGCAGGATTGATTATAACATGGACTATTTCCTCTAACCTCGCTCTTTCGCTCGGAATGATCGGTGCTTTATCCATTGTTCGTTTCAGAACGCCTATTAAAAATCCATTTGAGCTAGTCATTTTCTTCTGTTATCTCATTATTGGCATTTCCGTTGGGGTTTCTCCGCAATATGGAATTAGTTTGGCAATTTTAGCTGCGGTCACTCCTTCTACTATGAATATTTTAGATTTTTTCCTGAATTTAATTGGCGGCAAAGCGTCTTCGAAAATGGAATTTTCTGAAAGTCCTGTGCAATTACTGTTACAAATAATTTCCTCTAAATTTGAAATCCCATCTGAAATACCGATGGATAAAATTTCCAGCGTTTCAAGTCATATTGATGAAGATAAGCAGGATGAAACTATCGATATTATAATCCAATTTAAAACCATGGAAGAGGCCCTTACATGTCTCAAAATAATCAAGTCCGAAAACAGAGTTCTTCAAAGTTCCATTCAGGTTTTGGGGCATTAGTTCTTTTTATATATTTACTCAGCTCGAACTTGCTATTAGCTGAGGAGGACTTTCTTGATCCTAGCTGTGTGCCAGTCTCTTTTTCTTCTATGGGAACAGAGAGGCTAAGGGATTCTGCGTTTCCTGACGAAATTTCCATTTCTTTATCACGTTCAAAATCTAAAAAATGGCGGGTAAATCTTTTCAAAGCATTCGTGCATCGCTCTGCAAATATTGCCCCGGAATATAAAAAGAAATTTAAAGCGAAGATTAATTGGATTGATGAGAATAAAAAATGTTCAGATACTGCAAAAATTCGCATTACCGGCGATTGGAAAGATCATATTGCGCAAAATTCATCTGGAAATTTTTACAGCTCGCTCGCTGTGAATTTAAAAGATGAGAATATTAACAACGTCGTAAAATTCAAACTATTACTGCCCGAGACCCGCAATGCTGACAATGAAATCCTCTCGACGATTATCTTTAGAGAATTTGACTTCATTGCGCCCGAGACCCGTTTTATAAATGTAAAAATGGAAGATTCTGAGGATTTATACCTTTATCAGGAAGTGCCTGCCAAGGAAATGATAGAAGCATTTCTGCAGCGTGAATCAATAATGGTAGAAGGGGATGATCGTAGAATTTGGGATATGGTGCCATTTCAGGATAGTAATGCCACCGTGGACGGCGAATGGATTGAATCGAAGAGCTTTGCGCTTCCTGAAAATGGCTCATGGGCAGATAATCCAATTTCCAGATCAATCACCCTTGACGCATTGACGCTTATAAACAAGCTTTTCTTTAATTATCTTATCGATGGACACAGACAAGAACTCATTACAATCGAAGCACTTAAAGCAAGCAATCAATTGATTGAACGCGAAAGTTTGTTTTTTCTTCTTTCAAAATTGATGTCTGGCTCTCACGGATTGCTACCGATAAACCGCAAATTTTATTACGACCCGTTATATCAAAAACTGGTGCCTATTTATTATGATGGGGATATAGAAATTGACAAAGCTTTATCGACCTCAGCTGAAAATTTCGCCAGTTCACTTCCCGCACACTATTTCCCTACTCAGGACATCCAAAATGCCATCAACAATTTTTCAAATTCGGCTTTTCTCGATGTTGTATTTGATAAATACAAAAAACGCGGTGGAAATTTTCCCCGCTCAAAGATCGAAAATGCGTTTAATCACTATGTTGATATATTAACGGTGATGCAGAATAACGCATCGCCAGAAAATGAATTTGAAAAAGACGGCTTTAGCGCTGAAATAAATCTTGTTGAATATTTATCCGACAGAACAAAAGGGACCTTCGAGTTTACAGGATTTGATATTTCAAAAAACCAATATAGTCATTGCAAAATTTCGTTAAGTAATTCCAACTTAAACACGCAATGCTCCCATTTGCAGGGCAAAGATATTTCCGAAGTATTTAAAAAACCTACCAGTGAAGACGGTGAAGCAATTCCTTCAATTGGAAATTTTTCCATCTCAAGCGATGGAAATCTTATTCTGGACAATGGAATTCGCAATATCGCGTACACTTCAGATATTGAAACAAGCATGGAATTAAATGTCCCGGCGGGGCAAACACACTTTCTCAGCTTCTCTGGCGAACAAACTCCCCTGCCCCTGGAAATCAACATCGTTTCTGAAGAAGAAAACGGGCAAGTCGGTCGCGTCGTTGTTACAGGAGACGTGCCTGATGGTGCTACATTTAATTTTGAGGGACAAAGTACAATCATTCCCACCGAGATACGCTATAACCGCTCTCTGGTGACCGGATGCCTGTCGTTCTTTGACGGCGAGCTTTCGAATTTAAATGTGCACGTCAATAATGCTGCCTGCGAAGATGGCGTAAATTTGGTCAGGGTTAATGGAACCGTTAATTTGCTAGATATCAAAAATATCGGCGCTGACGCGATAGATTCGGATTATTCCGACTTAACCTTTAAAAATGTTATTGTATCATCTGCTCACAATGACTGTATTGATCTGTCGAGCGGAACTTACAGAATTGAAAGTTTTGTTGCCGAGCGATGCCAGGATAAAGCGATTTCAGTAGGTGAGGAAGCGAATGCTTACTTTAACCTTGTTGATATTAAAAATTCTCAACTCGGTGCTGTTGCCAAGGATGGTGGTTACCTGAATGTGAGCGACGGTACCATAGATACTTATGGGAATTGTTTTGAAAGCTACAGAAAAAAACAAGAATATAATGGTGGTGCAGTTATCACTTCGCAAGCCTTATTAAATTCATGTGGCTTGAAAATATTTGCGCAAAAGGGGTCAACCATTGAAGCCTACTGACGTTAGTAGTGCCTTTGAAACTCGCCTGGAAACAAAGTGGGCAGTGGAAAAAGCGAAGCTGCCCTATATTTATACCTTATTAAAAGAAAATGGATTTACGCCGCTATATGAGCCGCGAAAAATTTATTCCGTATATTATGATTACTTACGATTTAATTTATATTGGCTCGGCGAAGAAGGTATCGTACCGCGGCAAAAATATCGTGTCAGGTGGTACCATAAACTTGACGGTTTTAAATCTTCCGCTCGTCATGAAATGAAGGTAACGGGTATGACGGGCCGGCAAAAAGCATCAGCCGATTTTCACGATTTATCCTTAGCCGCGTTGGACTCGCGACTGACTGCAATGATTAATCAGGCACGTGTAAAACGGTTATGCCCTGTCACACTGGTAAATTATACCCGCAAATATTTTGGAGACGGTAACGGCAGACGAATGACACTTGATATGGATATCCAGTATTCAAGAGTTAAATCTTTTGATCGTGATAGATTAAATATTTCAAATACTGTTCAGGATGATACACATGTGATGGAGCTCAAGTCAGCAATGACACTTGATGCACTGAAAATTTCGGAAGACATCGCCCTTACAAAGAGCCGCTTTTCCAAATATGGCCGATCGATTAATTTCACCAAACTAATTCTTTCGGCAGAATAAGTTATTATAGATAATTGTGGAAGTTTGATATATCTATCACTAATATTAGATTTTTAGATCCTAATTTGAAGCACATTTATATTGAACTTGTTGAAAAAATTAAACTAGAGTACCAGCGTAATCATTAATCAAAAGGAGCGATTTTATGGATGAATTAAGTGCGGGATTAATGAACGCGGAAACATTAAACACCCCGGAATTGCTAATAAATTTACTAGTCTGTATTGTAGCATCTTTCATTCTTAGAGCTGTTTACGTTCGAAAATCTATTTCTTTATCCGGAAAATTTCATATTGGTATAGTAATTCCGCTGCTCGCCATTGTGGTGTTTTTAGTGATTACAATCGTTAAATCATCTTTAGCATTATCGCTCGGCCTTGTGGGCGCACTTTCGATCGTCCGCTTTAGAACGCCTATTAAGGAACCCGAAGAACTGGTTTATTTATTCATCGCTATCTCATTGGGACTTGGCTACGGAGCAAATCAAACATTCATCACGTCACTGGTTTTTGTAATCCTTATGATCTTAATTCTGTTTTGGCTATCGCGAAAGTCCAATACCTTTGAAACTGATTATAATATGCTGGTAGACTTTACCAACACGGAGGTGCCCATTTCTCAAATTCTTGATAGTGTTAAAGAACATGCGATTTCCATGGACATTAAAAACTATAATTTCGGCGGCGAGGACACTTCGGTTTTTCTGGCGGTAAATTTTGACAATTGTGAAGCCATGGAAAACCTCTCAACGAAATTAAAAGAATTGCACCCAAAAATTTCCTGCAGTTTTTATCATGGGCGTCAATTGCAATAATAATGAAAGTTATAAGTGATGCGTTATCAACAGAAGGCAGGTCGTTTTGTTCTATATGGCGGATTAGCTCTCTTTTTTATAGCAAACTGTGCATACTTTTTTCTAAATGAGAAAAACGCCTATTACTTTAAAGCCCAGTCGATTAATTATTTCGTTAATTCGCTTTATTTAAGTGGTGTTTCAGGAATATTCCCCACATTCAGACCCTCTTTACTGACTAAATTACCTAAAGTAATTTTTGAAGGACGCTTTCCTGCGATTAAAGATAAATTGCAAATCGATATAAAATTTCGCCACCTGAAATCTATTGGTAAAGAACGTGAAGCCGCTATCACAAAAGGAGTTTTGCGCCAACATGAATTTTATCCTGCAAAAATAACTATCAACGATCAGGAACATTCGGCAGATATAAGGCTGAAGGGTGATCTTGGCGCTCATTGGATACCGCCAACAAAATGGAGCTACCGCGTTCGCTTGAAGGATGATGCGTCATTTAAAGGAATCACCACTTTTTCAATCCAACGCCCGTCCACCAGACAGTTCCCACATGATCACCTTTTTCAGTATTTAATGAGAAAGGTTGGTAATTTGGCGCCCCGGCACGAATTTGTCCGGACGGTCATGAACGGTGAAAATTGGGGAATAATGAATATAGAAGAAAATGCATCCAAGGATTTCCTCGAAGCGATGGGTCGCAAAGAGGGTCCTATTGTTAAATTCGGCACTCAGGACGGTTGGTATTATAATTCTGCCAATACCAGACTATTAAACGTTCCAACCTCGGAGGCAACAAATTTACTTCCGCTGGAGCTATTTAATACGGTTGAACTGGGATTATATCGAGAAGGAAGTTATGTCACAAATGAGGAGATGATCAGACTTTACAGCCAAGCGGTTAACTCTGTTCGACACTACAAACTTAAACAATATGAATTTGATCAGGTCTTCAATGTCGATGCATATTCCAAAGCTTTTATAACCGCAGTAGCGTGGGGGAATTTACATAGTCTGGCCAATTCAAATACAAGGCACTATTTCAATCCCTACACACTAAAATTTGAACCTATTACAACGGATCAAGCTTTTATGAGCACCAGTTCAGCTGCAAAGTTGGATGCTTATCCAAACCTCTATATAGAGCTGCTGGAGACACCGGAATTCGCGAAAAATTTCGAAAAAAACTTTAAAATTGTTGAAGCCAGCTTAGATGAGGTTTTCGTAGAAAATGACAGATTAAGATCGTTTTTTCCCTTGGATTATGAAGAACTTGATTTGTCTGTTCTTTCTAAAAACTTACAACAACTTCACATGTCGGGGATTACTGAACTACAGGAGGTGGCAAAAGACCAATGGGATATCCAGAAACTACAAAAGCTAAATATTAAGCAAAGCTTATCCCTGGTAAACTATAATGATTATTCCTTCAAAATAGAGGAATTGGACTTCCCTGAACATATATTTGCCGAATATTTCTCTGACGGAATTCTCGCTCTTTATAATTTAACTGACTTTCCGGTTAAAGTTGTTGGCATTTCTGCACTTTGTGAAAATATCGAAGAATGTGTTGAAACTACTTTTTTATTGGATGAGCAGTTAACACTCGCGGCAAACAGACAAAATGATCTGCCGGTAGCGACGTTCGTAAAAATGGAAGACCTGCAGTGGTCGCAAAACTCATATCTGAAAATTGAAACAGAATTATTTGCAAAACAAATTACATTTAAAGTCAGATTGGCACTTCAGAGCAGCCCCGAAAATCCCTTTATTAACATTCAAAAATTAAATAGTGAAAACACGCTCGATTTCATAAGTTTTACTGATAACGATATCCATATTGCACAGGGTAACTGGACGGTTGAAGAGCCTTTAATTATTCCGAAGGGCTATAGTCTGAACATTGAAGCCGGAACAACATTAAATTTTGCTACTACGGCTTATATATTATCCGAAGGGCCAATAAACGCTTTAGGTACTTTGGAAAAGCCCATTAAGTTGAGCCCATTGGAAGATAGTTGGCAAGGCATTCATGTTATAAATGTAAGCGCGCTATCAACTTTTGAAAATGTGGTGATGGAAGGATCAAATGAGCTTCACGCGGGATCACTTGGATTGACAGGAGGCCTTACTTTTTATCAATCGGCCGTTAAGCTGAAAAATATTGAGATAATAAATTCTGCGGCAGAAGACGGATTAAATATAGTCCGTTCAAATTTTGATATTGCCAATTTGGCAATAACTGATGGTTTTTCAGACGGCTTTGATGCCGATTATTCAACGGGAACCATCGTTAATTCCACATTTTCAAATCTGGGCGGCGACGGGCTTGATACTTCCGGTTCTATAATTAATGGCTCAAACTTACATTTTTCAAAGTTGGGGGATAAAGCCATATCTTCTGGAGAAGCGAGCCAGCTAAACTTCTCAGACATAACTGCCACAGATGTTTTGGCCGGTATTGTTTCGAAAGACGGCTCAACAACAATCGTTTCCAATATTAGTATGAAAAATGTCGGTCTTTATGCGGCAATGGCTTATATTAAAAAACCGGTTTACGGCGGTGCAAGTCTGAGCATTACACAAAGCAATTTATCTGCAGCGGATGTGTTAAATCAAAGCAATAATTCGCTTACATTAGAGGGGATTGAGATCAGTGGTAGCGAATTGGATGTAGATGAATTATACCGTGTTGGTCCGATGGCCAGGAATTAAAATTGCATGAGATATGAAATAAAATTTGTCTTAAAGAGAAACGAATATAATCAGTTTAAAAACTGGTTGTTATCGCAGGCTTTCGCCCGAAAGATGTTTCCGAATAGAACTGTTAGCTCTATTTATTTTGATACAATTGATTTTGAATGCGCGCGGGATAATTTAGCGGGTGTCGGTCATAGAACTAAAATGCGGCTGCGGTGGTATCCGTCGAAAGAAGTTGATTTAAAAGACCAAACGTATAATTTCGAGTTTAAAAAGAAATCAGGCCGACTAGGCTCAAAAGAAACAATTAAAATGGATGCTTTCAACGATTCCCTCTCGAGTATGAGTGCAAAATCGCTCGATGTTCAAATACGAAAAAACCCAAATATTTTGGAAAGATCTCCCTATGGTCGCGATATTAAGTCTGTTTTATCAATAAATTATCTGCGAGAATATTATTCAATTGGTAAAGGCATCAGGATCACCATCGATAGTGATCTTGAATTCGGTGATATCGGAAAATCTAAGGATGTATCATCCGCTAGGACACGAAAATATGAAAATAAAATTGTAGAGTTTAAGTTCCCCCCTGAGCTTCGGGAAGACTTTTCCAGAATAGCCCGGACTTTACCATTTTATCCAAGGCGAAATTCAAAATATTTGTTGGGATTGGCACTTACAGACAGGGCGGTTTATATCTGAGTGTTCTACAACCTCGATGAAAAGCTCCCCTTCCCTGCGCTCAAAGAAAACAATTAATTTAAAGAATTTAATATGACGAAAAATAGATATTTAATTATAGGCGCACAAAAACCGGAGCATGGCTCAGGTAACCCTGGCGGCATCATGGTTGCAACCATCGGTCTTTTGGAATATGCCAGCCAGAATAATATCGATGTCGATCTATTGAATGTTTACAGCCCGTCTTTTCCACCGCCGAATATATTTAGAAAAATTGTCCGTTTCATTGGACGAATTTTTGAACTTCGAAAAATGTTAAAAGCGAATAAATATTCCAGCGCCTTAATTTTTTGTAGCGGTGGATTGGGTTTTGTGGAACGGATCGTTTTATCATCAATGATAGAGCGCCGCGATACGCCAACCATATTATATCAAGTTTCCGGCCATTTTATGGATCACATCAAAAGATCAAAGCTGTTCACCAAATTTGCTAAAAAGTTATTATCTGTCCCAACCTTTATTGGAGCACAAGGCAGTCAATGGATTGAATTTTATACCCAACTCGGCATTGCTGAACAGCGGATCAAACTTATCGCCAATTGGCTTCCCAATAATATTAAAATTCCTGATAATCCTCCTAAAAACCCTGTCCGCTTTAATCAAATAAGATTTATTTATGTTGGCTGGATAACCAGAAAGAAAGGCGTATACGATCTTATGGAGGCGATAGAGAATTCAGAATTGTTAAAGCAGTGTGGCTTTAACCTGATCGGCGGCGGTAACGACGAAGAACCAATCTCTGAGATTATCCGAGAAAAACAATTACACAGGGTAGAGCTCAAGGGCTGGCTGGATCATGATAAGGTAATCGAAGAGTTTAAAAAGTCACATATTCTGGTTTTTCCCAGCCACGCAGAAGGTTTTCCAAACGCCTTGATCGAGGCAATGTCACAGGGACTAGCCGTTGTCGCTACTGATGTAGGGGCGATAGCAGATGCCATTGATGAGGGTGAAAACGGATATTTGCTGCAGCCGCAAAACCCCAAACAACTGCAAGAAAAGTTGGAAAAAATAGTAACTGATTACGATCAGATTTCAACCATGGGGCAAAAAAGTATAGCCATCGTTAAACGTGACTATTCCTATTCAAGTAATTGTAAAAAGATATTTCACATTCTGGATGCGATCTCGCGCTAGCACACAGATACTATCGAACCGTCGCCCGGCCATAAACGGCACCATACATTAATGCTTCAACATCCTTTAAATCACCCGTTATTAATATGCTATCGATACTAAGTACAGACCCTGTTTGGATCAGATAATTCTCGGTAGAATTCACCATTGTAAGATCAGTAACCGTGCCTTGTGCCACGCTATATTCCGACTTCTTTTGAAAAAGCGCAAAGCCAACGTCATTATCGCGAAGAGTAACTTCAGTGAGTTCAAAGCTGGAGCTATCCTTAGCTGTGACTGCCACACCGGAATTTTGGATCTTTATATCGCGACCATTCATTTCGGAACGTTCACCAATACTCAGACCTTTATCTCCCGCTGCTTCTATTTCAATGTTAGTTAATGAGATGTATGAGCCGGAAGCATCAATTGCGTCGTTGCCAAGATTAATGAATTTGGTTGATTGAATTGTTCCATTTGAAAAATCTGAATCAAACGCATCCGACCTACTGCCCTCAAACAAAACGCCGTCCATAGTAAATTTCGATCTCACAATATTTAAGCTGTCTTCGGAATTGTTATTGCTAAAAACGCTATGTCTAATATCCACATCACTTTCATAAAATAAAACAGCGGCCGATACGGCCCAGCTAGGAGAATTGTACGCAGTCAATCCATCAAATTTAGCATAGTTAACAATGCTTTTTTCAATTGCGCCCAGAACAATTAAGCCAGCGCCTGTTTGATCGCTCGATGTGACCGAAATCGGGTTTTCTGCTGTACCTTCAAAATGAACCGGGCCGTAAGATAATATGGTGGCATTATTAGTCAGATTGATGGTCGTGCCCTGCCTGATGATTAATGAATATCCTTTTGGAACCACCAGGTTTTCGGAAATATTAACGGGATTACCGTCGCTTGATAATATATATTGATTATCCTGCTTGAACACATAGTCGCTCGCACCCTCTCTCACAGGGTAGCTGTTGAGCTGGGCTGCATTTCCCTCCGCCCAGGGGAATACCGTGGTCATATGGCTCTTCTGTATCCCTGGCATACCAAAAAGCAGCGTCATTTCCTGGCCGCTTGTATTTTGCGGTAAATCATTGATTGTTAATTTCGTAGTGCTATTGGCGGGCACAACGGAATCTAAACCTAGCAAGGTTGCGCCCACATTAAGCGACGTTAATGATATTGGGAAAGGCGCATTATTTTTAATCACCAGCGAATTCGTGCCCTGAGCATCGCTCTCAAAATAACTTAGAACCAAGTCAGAATGATCAGCCGCCAAAAAGTTGTTGATATAATTCATCTGGCTAAAAAGATATTGTTCACTCATATCTAAATAGGGATATTGCGAATAGAGTATTCCTCTGACTTCGCTAATTTCTTCGGCTGCCGATTCCAGAAAATCATCTATGAAACTTTTTGATGAAATACGCTGAAGTTCCTGAAAATAAGCCGCTACAAATTTGTCATCATCAAATACCTGGCGCTGAAATGATTTAACCGCGGAAGGCATTGCCGCATCAATGGTCACCGCCGGATCCAGCGTTTCGATGAACAGGCCATATTCAAATGGCTTTTTGTAGGGGGAGCTCCATTCCCGGCCTATCGGCTGTAATAACCTTGTCAATGGATTGAAATAGAAAAACTCATTTCCATCGTAATGGGTATGTTGACCGTTCACCAGGTCGGCTATAGCGTAATATTTGGCAAGCTCATCAATTGAAAACAAACTGCTCGTCGGTATGTCGCCAACTCTAAAGGATTGCCATAATGATTGCAGATGAACCCATTGTGCTTGTAAAGCAGGATCCTCCGCTACTTTAGTTGGACCGAACACTTTTAGCCCGCCATCACCCCTAGCTTGGACAATCAAACCTTCCCGGTGATTATTGTCTTCGAGTAATCTCTTGTCGAAATGTTCTTCAAAAGCAAATATCCCTATATCTTTTCCATTTACAACAACCCTTACAAATTCATATCTCAGCGATATCATCCCTAAATATTGTTCAAATTTATGGTTCAGCCATTCAGAAAACACTCCGGGAGCCCTCGTTTTCGGAACGACCAAAGTAAATTTCTTCATTCCTGCGAGAACGTTGTCCCCTTTGGTTTTTACTCTAAGAGACCAACGGTTTGGATCGCCGATGTGATCAAAATTTTGCCCCGATAAAGAAAACTCAGCTTTGATGCTTTCTTCGTCGCCAAAAAATCTTATCCTTCCAGGAACGATTTCATCTTTAATTTCTTGGCCGATGACCATCTCACTGGATTCGAGCGCAGTTCGTCTTAAATATGCCAGTTTTTGATAATCATTATTTTTAAAATCAATAACGATAACACGGGGTTCCGCCATCAGGCCTTTAAAATAATTTTTTGGGATTTCAAAATTTAAATTTATTATGCCTTTGGCAATGTCATAGAGCGTAAAGACCTGATATGTCCGGTAGAGATGTGCCCCGTAATAAACGCTCGAAGATAACGCCACCAACAGTACGATCAGAATTCCGGCCATACTCGTCCAGCGGCTTTTAGACATTTTTTTAACTGAAATGCCTAATATTCCTGTCACACCCGAAGTTCTATTTTCCTTCTTAACGAGCAATTAAATACTCCCGATATTTTCAAAATAAGATAAATTGAAATCTGAACTTAATTCATTCAACTCTTTTTTCGCTGCTACCATGTCGTCCATTGAACCAAAAATGGCCGTGTATAAAACTTCAACGCAGCCATCTTCTTCGTCAAAACGCTTCAGCTTTAATTCAATTGTGTGGCCCGCTAGTACATTGTTTATTTTTTCAATATTCACCTGATCTGCAGGACCATAAACTCTAAAATTCACAAACTCGGATACCGAAGTTTTATTTATCTTGGAACGGACAATGATCAAGATAACCATTACTGTAAAGGATAAAATTGTTATAAGAACCTGATCAGCGCCCATCCCTAAACCAATGGCAATCGCGACAAATGTGTAGGCAAGCTCTTCAGGTTCCTTAATTGCGGTTCTGTAACGCACGATGGAAAGCGCCCCTACCAAACCAAGCGAAAGTGCCAATGAAGATTTCACAATGGTAATGATAACCATGATGGTCATTGATAAGATGAGAAAATTTCTCGAAAAACTATCGCGATTTGAAAGTGCTTTTCCGTAATTTACATAAACCCAAGCCAGAATGCTGGACAAAAATGCCGCTATAAGCAAATTTATCATAAAGCTTAATACCGATACATCGGCGCTTGACGTTGCTAAAAATTCTTGAAAAGTTTGGATCCTGTCCATTCTTCTTTTTCCTTTAATTTAAATCTAATAAAAACTTTATACCCATCTTTTACTAAAAATAGTAATATTTCACATTAATATTGTGTAATTTCTACGCCGGTCGCATATTTTGAATTTTTTGTTATGCGAAACAGAAGATCATTTGTCACTTCATCAACACCGCTATCATCTTTTACATCGTACTTTATCTCGACAACCAGACCTGGCTGGCTTCTTTTACTCAATATTGTTCGACTGACCGCTTCAAATTTATAAAATTCCAAATCATAATCCAACGTTAAGCGATATTTTCCGTCACTGGAAATATAATATCGTCTTATATAACTATTAATTAATGTAGGGCGCAGTCGTTTGATATCTGAACGAATAGATAGTGAAGTATCTAATCCTTCAAGTGCCTTTTTTATAGGATTTTTTTTCATAGACCGATTTAAATTAAAATCATTTAAGCGAAATCTTTTCTTGGACCCTACCAATGCGTCTTTAATCTTGATCTCTAGAATGGGGTTGCAAATATCTCCAAATACATCCCCATACCAACGAATTCGAAATTTTTCCCTTGCTGCATTTCCGTCTACGTTAGAAAAAAAGCAATTAAAATCATCATCGTCAAAATATATATTATTGACCCGTCTTTCCGCATGAAGAGTTCTAAAAAAAGCCTTGTTGGATAAAATTAAAGCTTCAAGTCCTCTAACGCCCAAAGTATCTACTCTAATTTTTCGTTCGTAACGCCAATCCTGATAGTCAACGGTAGTATTTTTATTCATCAAAATTACGTCCTAATTTATAAAAGATGTAAATACATCTCTCACTTACATTTGTCAATTTCCACACCAAATTTAATTATAAAAAAATCTGTTCCAGCGGTTGGGATTATCTTTAATCAGAATACTATATTTCTGAATAATGGCCACAGGTAATTCTGTTACAAAAACTTCAGATACGCCCAAAAAGTATGGACCCCAAACAGTGCCAACATCCAAAAACTAAACACGATCGAATAAGTTTTTAAAAGTGCTTTACTTTTATAATTCGGTATGAGCGCCAGTAATATCAATTGAGGAAGATAAACCGCATAGTGCCGCTGTTCCATCGACGTCATAGCGATCACGACAGCCACAATGATGCAAAAAATAGCATTTGCCTTTATAATGTTCCTCTTGGCCTGAGTATCTGCAACGTCAGTTCTAAAACTTGTAACAAATCCCACCAATAATGACGGCACAAGAAGCGCCAAGTAAATTCCCCCAAAACTTTTCAGCCATTTATAGACACCGAATGAAACATCAAATCCGCTCCACAAGGGAATGGGGTTTGCATGCAATAAAATTGTACCAAGCGTGACACGAATTGGGATAGGTTGGCTTAGGATAAGCGTTGTACCAAGCCCCTGGGCGTCATTGGCTGCATTAACATACTCTTGGCGAGTGATAATGGATGTTGCGAAATACAATATATAAATCATGCCGTTAAAAACGGTCATAAATAAAACTCCACCAATGATTGTCCCTGCAATGACAAGCACAAAAAAGCGTAAATTGTTGAAGCCCTTAAAAAAGGTCAGTAAACCGCCCCACATCAAAAGAAATAAAATTGATTCTGCTCTGGTATAAAGTGACAAATAAAAAGTTATTGCCATGCCAAACAAAGCAGCAATCCTCATTGCTTTTGTGGGGTTGCTATCTATGAAAATCAACGAATAATAAATAAATAAAACATTCAGGAAAAGTGCGTAACAGTCACGCAAGAAAGTAACGCCAAAAAGCCAAGTGAAACCCGACAGGGCAAATAGCCATACCAAAATATTACAGGTTTTCACATCAAGAAAAAGCTTTCCAAGACGCCATGTTATCACCCCTGACCACGACATAATAAGGCTGTTAAGTATTATTCCCAATATTGGAGTTCTCGGCACTCCCAAATAAGTGGCCAAATTATAGACATATTGCCAGACAATAACAGGGTAAGGGCTATCCATAGTTTGACGTACACCCAGCGTAAACTGTCCAAAATCCCCAAGTGCTGCATGATAAAACTTATTCATATCCGAAACCACTTGTATCGGAACATCGAAAATAAAATGCATATAAACCTGAACAACCGTCGCAATGACAAGCAAAGTTGCAAATATTTTTAGAAAAACCAATAAATTTTGTTCTTTATCATCAACAAAAGTGATAGTCGGAGGAATGCCAATTATCAGCGCAAACATCAGAATGAAAAATGGTGAGGAATCTTGATAAAATGCCGTCAATATTATTAAAGCAAGCGTCCAGATTACGAAAAATGCGACTATAATTCTATTTATACTTATATAAGCTACAGATGATTTTTCTGCTAATGCTGTCATCTATTTTCTCGATCACGAGTTGGATGTATTGGTTAATTTTAAAATAATGTTCATGTAATCTTTGGAAAATTTTTCCAATGATAAATACGTACCAGCGTATTCTAAAGCATTTTTACGCATAAGGTTCAATGTTTTTACAGGCAATTGATTAAATTCATTAATACTACAGGCAAGTGATTTAAAGTCATAAGGATCAAACAACATACCCCTGTCCTGATTATTACCTATCAATCGAGGGTGATCACATACATCACTGGCGATGATCGGTAGCCCACTCGCCAAGGCTTCACAAATAGCATTTGGTAGCCCTTCGAAATAGGATGGATGGACCAGAACATCACTCTGAGCAAGTAATGATTTAACATCATCTCTGTAGCCTAGCCAATCCCACTGATCCAACAAGCTTTGCTCTGTTAAATACGCTGTTATCTCATCCACATAACGAACTGATTCATCATCCAGATCAATCGGGCCAAGCCATTGAACAACTGGCATTATTTTATTTTTATCCCGTAATTCCCTGAGTGCTTCAGCGAGGCACAATGCATTCTTTGCTGGCCGCGGCGTAGAAATTACCAATATGTTTAATATTTTTCTTTCGTCCGTTTCATCAAATTGTTCGTGTATTTTGAACGATAGATGATCAATCGCGTTATAGATGGTTTGCGTTTTGTTTTTTATAAACGGGTAAAGTTTTTCAGTATTTTTCCTGTTGTCATGGGAATTAAATAAGACAAACTTGCATAACCTAAAATAGACCGCACGAAATAAACGTGCTTGCAATGAAACATTTGCCTCAATAGCAGCCCGCTCCGAAACAAGCACCGGGATATTTTTTTTACTTAAAATCTTTGCAAGAACCGCGTAAAAATTTGGCGTCGTCAGATAAGAAATAATGCAGCAATAATTTGTTTTATTTATTAATCTCATTAGAGCCAATACGATCCCAAACTTAAACCTGCCTTTTGCGCATTGGATGACTTCAATTCCATCCTTACATAGTAGATCATAGTGCGGACCACTTCCTAGATGATAAGTGAAAATAGTTATGCGGTAACCGTTGGCATTAAGGGTTCTGGCCAAGATCATCATTTGTGATGCGGCCCCACCTCCCCTTAAGTGATCGATTACCAATAATATGTGACCGTGGCTCACAGCCTGAATTCCTCAATTAACTATCTAGCAAAATGTAACATTCGAAAATATTTTTTGTTCGATTTATTCTCAACTATATGACTATTATCCATGTAATAAAATAAAAAGAATAATTGGTTATATTTTAGTGGAAAATACTTTATATAATTCAATTTAATATTTCTTTTTTTAAATTACTAGACCAAAAGTGCAAAATGAGAGATGTTATTCTTAGGTTAATGTAGAATATTTATATCGAAAGCCATAACGAATGAAACAAGTACTTCAAGATCTATCAAGCGGTATAAGTAACATTGTTGAAGTTCCTCGTCCAAGATGCAAAGCAGGACATCTACTCATTCAAAGCCGGCGATCTCTTATTTCAGCTGGAACCGAACGAATGCTTGTGGACTTCGGCCGCTCAAGTTATCTGGAAAAAGCGCGACAGCAGCCTGAAAAAGTGAAAATGGTGCTCAATAAAATTAAAACCGATGGACTGGTGTCCACTATTGATGCTGTGAAGTCTAAGCTGGACCAACCGATAACAATGGGATATTCGAATGTTGGTACCGTTTTGGAAATCGGCTCCGGTGTAGAGGGTTATAAAATCGGCGACCGAGTTGTTTCCAATGGATCGCATGCAGAAATTGTATGCGTTGCGAAACATTTATGCGCGAAAATTCCTGATGAAGTTGATGACGAAGCTGCAGCTTATACGGTGGTTGGCTCCATCGCGCTTCAGGGCATTCGTCTGGCGCAACCCACAATCGGCGAATGCTTTGTTGTCACTGGTTTAGGTTTGATTGGCTTAATGGCGGTTCAAATTCTTCGTGCAAATGGCTGCCGTGTTCTCGGTGTGGATTTTGACCCGGATAAGTTAGCTCTTGCAGAACAATTTGGTGCCGAGACCGTCAATCTAAGTATGGATCAGGACCCGATAGAGCTCGCGCGATCCTTTTCTCGAGGTCGCGGCGTCGACGGAGTGATCATAACCGCCTCAACGAAGAGCAATGAACCCATGCACCAGGCGGCAACCATGTGCAGAAAAAGAGGCCGTATCATTCTGGTGGGCGTTGTCGGACTAGATTTACAAAGGGCTGATTTTTACGAAAAGGAAATAAAGTTTCAGGTATCCTCCGCTTACGGGCCGGGTCGCTATGATCCGCTATATGAAGAACAGGGTCAGGATTATCCCGCAGGCTTCGTCAGGTGGACATCACAAAGAAATTTTGAAGCAATTTTGGACATGCTTGCGCAAAATTCCATGCAGGTGAACAAGTTAAAAAGTGGTTCTTTTGGTATAAATGAAGCGGCCAAAGCCTATGACATGCTGCTCGATAATAAAAGCGCGTTAGGTGTCTTTATAACCTACAGCAGTGATAATGAATCAATCCAGCAAAAAACGCTATCTTTTTCCGATGTAATAAAAGACCATAATCCAAAAGAACCGGTGATTGGTGCCATTGGTGCGGGTAACTATGCCGGTCGGGTTTTACTGCCGGCCTTAAGTAATACGGGGGCGCGTCTAAAAACCATTGCCAGCTCCCAAGGCGTTTCGAGCAGCCATTATGGCAGGAAATTCAAGTTCGAATATAACACCACTGACAGCGACGAACTTATTAATGATGCTGAGATTAATACTATTATTATAAGCACGCAGCATAATTCACATGCAGCTTTTGTCATCCAAGCACTAGACGCGGGCAAAAATGTGTTTGTTGAAAAACCGCTGGCACTAAAAATGGCTGAGCTTGATGAAATTGAATATGCCTATAGCAAAGCAGGCGAAGGATCAGATGCACCTATAATCATGGTCGGGTTTAATCGCCGTTTTGCACCTTTAATGAAAAAATTGAAGAAACAAACTCTGAAATCATCCGAACCCATCAGCTTAATTTATACATGCAACGCCGGACACATTTCCGAAGATACCTGGTATCAGGATGAAGAAATCGGTGGTGGGCGCATCATTGGTGAGGCCTGCCATTTTATTGATATTGCACGCTTTTTAATAGCTTCTCCAATTGTCGAAGTGTCCGCAATAGGAACTAAGACAGCCGACGGCGTAAATAACTGCCATGATGTCGCGACCATAAACCTGACGTTCGAAAATGGCTCCATCGCGACTATTCACTATTTTGCCAATGGGCATCAAAGCTTTGCGAAAGAACGTATTGAGATATTCCAATCGGGAAAAACAACCGTGCTCGATAATTTTAGAAAATTAAAGGGATATGGCACGTCTAGTAGTAAGGGTAGATTTTCACAAGATAAGGGACACAAAGCCTGCGCTCAATCATTTATAGACGCAGTCTCAGATGGCACGGCCGCACCTATTTCGTTTGAGCAGGTTATGGAGGTATCGCGCGCTTCCATCAGTGCTTGGGAACAACTGAAGCAACAATAAAAGGCGATCGGACGTTGGCTCGATTAAAAAAATTAAGCTATCTTTTACAAACACTCTTGCAACTCGGTGCAGTGAGCGTCTTTCGAATTTTTATTTATCGAAGTTTGCTTAAAATCGGTTATTACCGCCAAACTATGAAAATCAAGGAATTTGCTACTGACGGCATTTTTTTTAAAATTTCCAATCCGCCAATAAAACCGGATAATTTACATGGTTCTGAAAAAATAATTTCTTCAGCTGACAAATTACTGTGTGGCGAATTAATATTATTCTCGCATTTTGATTATCAATTTCAGGGCTGCCCCGATTGGTTTCATGACCCATTCTTAGGAAAAACCTACAGCAGTAATACCCATTGGACTAGAATAGACGAGTTTGGTTTTCAGGATTCAGATGTTAAAATATTGTGGGAAACTTCGAGGTTTTCGTGGGCTCCGACTCTGGCGCAGGCTTTTATCATTAGTGGTGATCTAAAATATATTAAAGTGCTGAATAGATGGATGCAGGACTGGTGTGATAAAAATCCTGCAAACCAGGGAATTCAATGGAAATGCGGCCAGGAGACAAGCTTACGACTACTTCATTTTCTTACAGCGGTAAAACTACTTGGCGACGAAAATTGCGATCCGGTTAAATGTGCGCAGTTCGTAGAGCGTCATTTGAATCGTATTTCTCCGACAACACAATATGCACAAGCGCAAAGAAATAACCACCTAATTAGCGAAGGTGCAGCGCTTTTTATTGGCGGTTATTGGCTAACAGTGCAACCCGGTTTGAGCACGGCACAAAAAACAATGGGCACAAAATATCATAAAAAAGGGCGACGATTATTAGAATGGGTAGGCGAAAATCTGATATATTCCGATGGTTCCTTTTCGCAGCATTCCGTGGTCTATCACCGAATGATATTGGATGCATATTGCCTAAGCGAAATATGGCGACGGGATTTTAATCTTCCCCCTTTCAGCAATGGTTTAAACAGGAAAATAAATGCGGCTACTGACTGGTTATTCACCTTCACTGACCCGCAAAGCGGTGATGCGCCGAATCTAGGAGGTAATGATGGGGCGCATATTTATAATCTTGCTCTGGCTGAATACAGAAACTTTAAACCCTCTATACAATTAGCCAGCATTTTGTTCGATGGTCACGCATGCTATGCGGCTGGGGATTGGGATGATCAGCAGGCGTGGGCCTACGCAAACTTGAAAGAAACGATATATTCACCAAAAAAGAGAATTTCCAAACTATTCGCCGACGGTGGCTATTATATCCATATTTGCAATAAACCTGACGATTCGTGGTTTTTATTTCGACTTCCCTATTATAGGGACCGACCACCCCATTCTGATGCCCTGCATTTCGATCTCTGGTCAGAGGGTAAAAATATTCTTATCGATTCAGGTACTTACAGTTATACCACCGGGGATAAATCCATTATTGAGGCTATGAAAGGAGTAGCCGGACACAACACAATACAATTTGCAAATCGTGACCAAATGCCTGCTTTAGGACGTTTTCTATTCGGCAAATGGATTCGGGGGAAATGGTCGCTCAATGCCGAAACCAATGCTGATGAAGTAACCGCCGAGTATACCGATTACCTAAACGTTTCGCATAAACGTACCATTAAGGTCGAAGATGAAAAAATCACAGTGACTGATCATATCTCCGGACCGCAAAACCACTGGCTATTAAGATGGAATTTGGGTGATGCGAAACGGAACATCACACACAAAGACAATAAGTTGTGGCTGATCGGCAACTATAATCTTGAAATTTCCTCTGATGATGAGTTCACAACGGATTGTGACTTAAACTATAAATATTCACAAAAATATCTTAAAATGATAGAGGGGCTATCTATTCAAGCTCAGGGAGAATTTAAAAATAAAGTGACGATCATTACAAAAATATATAAATAAGCTGCTATTACCCGTTAGTCAAAAGTAGAAAATATGTATTTATTAATTCTTCCGTGTAATGTATTGAGGAAGTCAGAGAATAAACCAGAAAACTGAGGTACATTTTTATACGATGAACGATATTTCTTTTAGCCACCCCAGTCCACTTGTCTGCGTTCAGGGCTTAGGGTTTGTTGGAATGGCGATGGCTATTGCTGTCGCAGATGCCAAAAATGCAAATGGAGACGTTTGTTTCAATGTTATAGGCGTCGACCTTCCCAATGAGGCTGGCTTAGAAAAAATTGATATGGTAAATAGAGGTCATCTACCCATTGTCAGCAACGACCCGGATTTAAAAGCTGCATTTGAGCGAGTAATTAAACAAGGAAATTTAACAGCCACATCAGATCCAGACGTTTATCAATTCGCTGATATTGTTGTGGTTGATATCCATCTTGATGTTATAGAGCTTGAAGATGGGACTCATACGGCCTCTTTTGGTGGGTTTAGAAAAGCGTTACAAACTGTGGGTTCCAAGGTAAAACCTGGAACATTAGTGCTCGTTGAAACAACAGTTCCGCCGGGGACTTGTGAAAAAGTTGTTGTGCCTGAATTAAATAAAGCAATGGCAGAGCGTGGTCTTGATGATGGCAGCTTGTTAATTGCTCATTCCTATGAGCGCGTTATGCCCGGTAAAAATTATTATAAATCTATTGTCAATTTCTGGCGCGTATATTCTGGTGCTACTGAAGAGGCTGCTGATGCTGCTGAAAGCTTCTTATCCAAAGTGATAGATACTGAAAATTATCCATTAACTCGACTTCATTCAACGACTGCATCGGAAACGGCAAAAGTATTGGAAAACAGCTACAGAGCCGCAAATATTGCTCTGATACAGGAATGGGGTACTTTTGCTGAGGCGGTTGGCGTCGATCTATTCCAAGTGCTTGATGCGGTCAGAGTTAGGCCTACTCATGATAATATCAGGTTTCCGGGGTTTGGCGTTGGCGGCTACTGCTTAACGAAGGACCCACATTTTGTGGATATTGGAGCACGTGAGCTTTTTGGCATAGAAGGAATGGAATTTCCATTTTGCAAAAGTGCCGTCGCCGCTAATAAAAAAATGCCCTTAACGGCACTGGCAAAGGCTAAAAAACAGTTAGGTGACGATCTTAACAATAAAACCATTTTATTGCTGGGCGTCAGCTATCTTCAGGATGTTGGCGATACTAGATACTCACCATCAGAACCATTTGTTCTAAATGCAGAAAAAGAAGGGGCGACAGTGGTAGCCCATGACCCATTACTTGATTACTGGGAAGAACTTGAAAGATCAGTTTTTCAAGAACTACCTTCACTCGAGAATATTGATGCAGTTGTTTTCGCAGTTCAACATGCGGAGTACAAAGCTATTGATTTATATGATTGGTCAAAAGGAAATGATGTTGCTTTTTTAGATGCGCATAATGTATTAACACAGCAACAAATATACGACGCTGCAAAAAATAAAATAAAATTGGAATTCATAGGTAAAGGCATAAAATGAGTAAAATACTAATCACAGGTGGTGCTGGTTTCATCGGGCTTCATCTTGCAGAAAAACTTCATAAAAGCGGGCACGAAATTCATTTGTTGGATAATTTCGCCCGTGCTGCTAAAGATCCTGATTTAGCGGCTTTTCTGGCTTTAGAGAATGTCAAGATGATTGAAGAAGATTTGCTCAATAAATCATTCATCGATCGCCTGGATAAAAATTATGATGTCATTTATCATTTCGCGGCGATTATTGGTGTGCCACATGTGTTAGGGCGTCCTTATGAAGTGCTAACGAAAAATGTTGAGTTACTATCAAACATTATTGAATTTGCAACGTTACAGGAAAACCTTGGTCGCTTGGTGTTTACGTCAACCAGTGAGATTTATGCGGGTACGCTGAAATATTTTGATCTGCCTATTCCTACCCCTGAAGACACACCGCTTGGCCTTACAGATTTATCTGAGCCAAGAACATCATATATGCTCTCCAAAATATATGGCGAGGCCATGTGCCAAAATTCCAAGGTACCGTTCACAATCATTCGCCCTCATAATGTCTATGGACCGCGTATGGGTATGTCACATGTTGTTCCAATTTTACTGGAACGGTCTCATACATTGGAGAGTAATGATTTACCGCTTCAAGTATATTCGCCGACCCATAAACGTACCTTTTGTTATATTGAAGACGCTGTCGATTTATTGGAAAGAGTTATCATGTCACCAGAGTGTGAGGGCGCATCACTGAATTTGGGTTCTACGGATGATGAGATTAATATGGAAACATTGGCTAATGGTATTCTTAAGGCGACGGGTATCGGTAAAGGTCTAACCTTTATGCCGGAAACAGAAGGTTCCGTGCTACGCCGCTGTCCTGACATGACAATGGCAATGTCTCTAACGGGTTATCAATCAACAGTAAGCCTAGAAGACGGCCTTTCGCGGACCTATGATTGGTATGTCAAAAATGTCTTTGAAGGTCATGGCGTTACTGCAGATTAACTTTAGGATAACAATTAATGTCTCAAGAAGAATTAGCTATTAATGGTGGACCAAAAGCTTGTGCGGAACCGCTTTCACCATGGCCCGTATATGAAGATGACGAAATTGCAGCAGTTTCAGATGTATTAAAGTCTGGAAAAGTCAATTATTGGGGCGGAACAAAATGTTCTGAATTTGAAAAAAAATTCTCTGAACTATGTGGTTGTCAATATGGTGTAGCCGTTGCCAATGGAACGGTTTCTCTTGAACTTGCTTTAAAAGCCATTGATATCAAACCTGATGACGAAGTGATTGTCACATCAAGGTCATTTTTTGCTAGCGTAAGTTCAATTATTATATCTGGCGCTACACCTATATTTTGCGATGTCGATATTAATAGTGGTAATATGACTGCCGACACTATCCGAGATAAAATCACGCCAAATACGAAAGCCGTAATAGTCGTCCATCTTGCTGGTTGGCCCTGTGACATGGACCCTATCATGCAGTTAGCCGATGAACATGGATTACTTGTCATAGAGGACTGCGCACAAGCCCATGGAGCAACTTATAAAGGCAAACCAGTTGGCAGTATCGGTCATATCGGAAGTTTTTCATTTTGTCAGGACAAAATAATGTCTACAGGCGGTGAAGGCGGCATGCTTGTTACAAATAACAAAAAATATTGGGAAAAGGCATGGTCATATAAAGACCACGGACGTGGTTATGATAAAGTCTTTAATTACGACCATCCCGATGGGTTTAGATGGTTAGCAGAAGGTTTTGGCACCAATTGGCGCCTTACAGAAATGCAAGCGGCTATAGGTGTATGTCAATTAAAGAAAATAAATGAATGGCTTGGTCTTCGTAGCAGAAATGCTAATATTTTAGCCAATTGCTTCAAAAATTATTCTGCGTTTCGTACCCCTATACCAAATTCTAATAGCCCTCATGTATATTACAAATATTACGCCTATATTGTGCCTGATCAATTAAAAGAAGGATGGGACCGCAACCGCGTACGCGAAGCATTAAGGGCAGAGGGCGTGCCTGTAATAGACGGCGCCTGCTCAGAGATATACCTTGAAAATGCATTTGATGGTCCCGAAAACTATCGACCGGAAACTTTTTTACCTATTGCCAGATCCTTGGGCGAAACATCGTTTATGTTTCCCGTGCACCATACATTAAACGATACTGATATGGTAAGTATGTGCGATGCTATTAGAAAAGTCATGAATGTTGCAAATAAATAATATGGAATATAAATGAAACGTCTTTTTGATTTTATAGTAGCTCTTATTTTACTGATAATACTTTCGCCAATTTTACTCCCTGTGGCTATCGCTTTGCGGTTTTCAGGGGAAAACAAAATTTTTTATCGCCAGGAACGTATCGGACTGGATAATAAGGTTTTCACCATTACCAAATTTGCCACCATGCTTGAGGATAGCCCAAATATGGAAGGCGGAATTTATACATTAAAAGATGATCCTCGTATTTTGCCTATGGGTGGCTTTTTAAGAAAATCAAAAATTAATGAAATCCCGCAACTTTTAGATATTTTATTTGGCAAAATGAGCTTTGTAGGCCCACGACCTCAAATGCTTAAAGTACAGTCATGGTATCCTGAAGAATACGAAGATGTGTTCGTTGGATTAAGACCAGGTATAACGGGCATCGGTTCAATCGTATTTCGCGATGAAGTAACGATTCTATTAAATGCAGTTGATTATGATTATTGTTATAAAAACGAAATAATACCTGCAAAGACAAAATTAGAATTATGGTATAAAGACAACAGAAGTTTTTGGGGTGATATTGCACTCATGTTTATAACGTCATGGGTCGTAATATTTCCGGATAGTGATGTTCTAAATTCCGTATTTTCGGAAATTCCCAGAATTGATAAGAACACTTTTGGGAAAATAAGACCATAATTGATCACTGAATTTTAGCGGGAACTCCAACTACAGTGACATTTGCTGGAACATCCTTGGTAACTACTGCACCCGCACCTACAATTGAATTCTCTCCTACTGTCAATTTTCTTTCATTATTACCATGTAGTATTGCCGCATTTACACCAATATTTGTATTTTGTTTAAGATGTACATTACCTGATACATTAACCGCAGCCATAATCGACACGTAATCTTCAATTATACAATCGTGGGCGATAGTTGCATTTAGGTTGTAAAGACCAAAATTTCCGCATTTGATATTATTAGTGAACCGAACACCAGCCGTAATAATATTACCTCTCGTTTTATCAATAGCTTCTTTTTGATAAAGTCCAAAAGTTGCCGAAGGGTGGATTATATTTGGAAAATCTAAATGATTATATCTGTCAGCGATATTTTTTCTAATCTTCGGTGACCCTATGCCGATTGCAAAACAGAAACCCTGATTATTTAATTTTTCAACATTTTCTTTAGTATCTAGATATACTTTATTAGGATAAACACATTGCTCCGCTTCATCATCTACAAAGAATACGATTTCATCATAAGCAATTAAAGTGCATATATCCGCAACTTCTCTACCCTGCCCTGAAGCTCCAAATATAGCTATTTTCATCACTTCTTCCTTCATGCATTAAGTTACTTTGAAGCGTTATTTAATATCATAAACGGCCGCTTCCAACCATGATACGAACTTATCAGCCAAATCATCTCGCGCAAATTCATTTCTCGCTAAAATATTAGCATTGTTACCTGCTTTAAGAAGATAATTTCTATTATTTTCAGCATTTATCAATGCTACAGAAAAAGCTTCGGGGTCTTGCGGTGCCACAACATAACCACAATCATTTTCGCTCACAAGTTCAGCAATCCATCCTGGATAGTTGGTCAGCACAGGTAAGCCCGCCGACAAATAGTCAAAAAACTTATTTGGCGAAGTTCCAAAGTAAAATGCCTCAACATTTGCCAGTAATTGTAATCCTATGTCAGCCCCCGCCAAAAGTCCTGCCAATTCTTTCTTTGGTACAGGATCCAAGAAAATCACATTATCAAGATTTTCCGCTTCGGCCCTA
>JABJKT010000017.1 GCA_018660225.1 Kordiimonadaceae bacterium | reverse complement strand
TTACCTGCACCATTAGGGCCGGTGAGAACAACCGAATTTTGCCCTATATCAAGTTCCAATTGCGCGTAAGAACGAAAGTTGCTCAGCATAACACGGTCCACATAAAGCACGAGTGCCTTACCCGAAGGCAAAGCACTCTTGAATTTTTCTGTACTGGTAGAATGTGCTAAATTGCTCACCCGTGATACCCGCTAAACTCTCATCGGCATAAGAACGTAAAGCGCGCCTTCATCTGTCAGGTCTTTTAATATGGTCGGCGCTGCCGCATCGGCAAAGGTTACTTGAACCACATCGCCTTCGATTTGCGCAAGAATATCTAAAAGATATCTTGAATTAAAACCGATTTCCATACTATCGGATTCGTAACTCACCGAAAGCTCTTCTGTCGCTGTACCGTGCTCTGGACTGTTAACCGAAAGATTAAGTTGTCCCGGCTCCATCGCCAGTTTCACCGATCTTGTTTTATCAGAAGAAATGGTTGATACACGGTCAACGGCTTCGGCCAGTATTTTACTGTCCACTTCCATGTTTTTATCATTGCCTTCTGGAATAACTCGGGAATAGTCCGGGAATGTGCCATCAATCAGTTTTGACGTCAGCACAATATCAGCAAACGTAAAGCGTATTTTTGTTTCGGATAAGCTAACTTCCACTTCACCTTCATATTCATCAATAAGCTTTCTAAGCTCTCCAACGGCCTTACGGGGCACAATGATGCCCGGCATATCAGCAGCGCCTTCCGGCTGATCAACATCAAATCGGGCCAGACGGTGACCATCTGTAGCCACGCCGCGAAGAACGGCTTCATCGTTATCATCGCTGGCTGCATGAAGATAAATACCATTTAGGTAATAACGGGTTTCTTCGGTTGATACCGCAAAGCGGGTTTTATCAATCAAGCGTTTGAGGTTTACACCGGTAACTTTAAAGCTGACCGGAAGATCCCCTTCTGACATGACCGGGAAATCTTCACGGGGAAGACACGACAGGGTAAATTTTGACCGCCCTGCGCTAATGGAAAGCCTACCGCTATCAACATCATAGTAAAGTTCAACCTGAGATCCTTCAGGAAGTTTTCGCACGATGTCATACAAAGTATGAGCTGGTGCCGTAATGCCACCCGCTTCTTCCGTTTCAACCGTAATGCTTTCACCGATGGCAATGTCCAAATCGGTAGCCGCCAAACTTAAGCGACCGTCTTCACACTCGAGTAAAACATTCGACAAAATGGGAATAGTATTGCGGCGTTCAACAACACTTTGGATATGTCCAAGTGATTTAAGTAAGGCGCCTCGTTCTATATTCAATTTCATTAGCTAATTTCACGCTTCATAATTACAAGATTATTTGCCCAAGACCCCTAAAGGCCCAATTCATATTTTTAAATATTATTGCGTGATAGATTACCATAATAAGCCATGACGTCAATGGCTTTTTCACAGCTTTTCTGCCGAGTCGCAATATAATTAATGTGAGTATTAAAAGTGGCTAAATTTAAGTGCTGAACATTCGCTCAAGATGTAAAATATCTTCTTCGAGAACACTATCCGTTAGCCTTAGCTCATCGACACGTTTTACTGCGTGCATAACCGTCGTATGATGACGGCCACCAAACTTACGGCCAATGGACGGAAGCGACTTAGTGGTAAGCTGTTTGCAAAGATACATGGCGACCTGACGGGACCTTGCCACATGCCTTGCCCGTCTTGCGGAGAGCAGATCAGAAAGTTTGAGATTAAAATAATCCGCCACTTGTCTTTGAATTTCATCAACCGTAACCCGGCGATCATTGGCCCTGAGCAGATCTTGCAAAACTTCCTGTGTCATATCAAGTGTAATCGGCCTGCCAATTAGGGTTGAATGAGCCACCATACGGTTAAAGGCACCCTCGAGCTCACGAACGTTCGAACTTATCCTGCTTGCAAGAAACTCAAGAACCTCGGTTTGTATTTCCACTTCGGGAACGCTATTTGCCTTTTGCTGCAATATTCCCAGACGAAGCTCATATTCCGTTGGATGAATATCAGCAACCATTCCCCACCCAAGCCTTGACTTGATGCGTTCCTCTACCCCGTCCAGATTAGACGGTGAGCGGTCAGCCGATAATATCACCTGCCGATTATTATCAATCAGAGTGTTAAAGGTATGGAAAAATTCTTCCTGAGTTGCATTTTTATTGGCAATGAACTGTACATCATCAATCATCAACAGATCCACATTGCGGAATTTCTTTTTGAAAGATATCGTATCCCTATAGCGCATTGATGAAATAAACTGATTCATAAAATGCTCTGCCGACAGATAAACCACTTTGCGGTCTGGGAACCGCTGACGGTTTGCCCAGGCAATTGCGTGCATCAGATGGGTTTTGCCGAGCCCTACCCCACCATGAAGGAACAGAGGGTTAAAATTAACATCTTTATTTTCTGCCACACGGCGAGCAGCTGCATAGGCAAGCTCGTTCGATTTTCCGACGACAAAACTTTCAAAGGTAAATCTTGGATCAAGCGGCGCACCAAATTCATTGTCATCAACAATTCTGATCTGCTCTTTGAAGGTGTCTTTTTTCTCTACCGCGTTATTTTTGGCACTGCCATCTTCCTTGTCCGCACCCTGAAATCCTGCAAGTACAATTATTTCAATATCCTGAATTCCAGAATTAACTTTTTGCCATGCGCCGGTAATGCGCTCGGCAAAATTTGACATCAGCCAATTTCGCATAAATCTGGTTGGTGCCGCCATAATAGCGCGGCCATCTTCCACATTTATCAGTGCGAGTGGCTTAAACCAGCTCTTATATGTATTTTCATCAAAATCTTCACGAAGGCGCTCAAGCACACTAATCCACTGGGTGTCGATTGTATCAACCACTAATGCCTCGTTTGTATTTTGTTGTCCCAATTCACTCACCATTTAATTAAAACTTTACCCTCATTTAATGATTCCAGGGCAAATTAAGCCCCTGCCAGCCCGATATTCTACCCCGGTGGCCATGATCATCACGGTCCCCTTCAAAGCCTTCCAATATATTATAACTGTTAACGTAGCCCGCACCCGTCGCTGCAATCGCAGCGTCCACAGAGCGAACGCCCGTACGGCATAAAAAATATATTGATGCATCCTTTGATGGCACGGCCTCTTTTAATTCTTCAATAAAATTCTCATTAGGGTTGCGCTCAGGAAAACTAACCCATTCGATGTATATATTTTCTTTTGATAGTTTTGACAGATCAGAGACGCCAACGCATTTCCATTCAGCAAGGGTGCGCACATCAACCAGTACGGCGTCCCTTTTTTCTGAAAGAACCTTCCACGCTTCTTCGGGAGTGACATCCCCTTTATACTGTCCTACCATTCGCAACACTTCCTCAAGCTACCCTTTTAAGCGACATAAATACGAGTATTTTGAAACAAAAATCCCACAGACTGCAAACAGAAATTTGCAGGGTGTGTCATCTATTGATGTCGTTAAATTATTATGTAATGAGCCTACTCATCATCCGCCAGTCATGCAACTGCTCAATTGGCAAAAAATTAAAATAAAATACCACCCTATGCCTTGACTTTAGTCATACCCACTAGATGTAGTAGGTGGATAATTTCGAAAAAATTTCAAATTTTACATAAAAAGAACATTAAGAGAATATCCGTCAACGAGCAGGCATAAAAAAAGCCGAACCCGATTTAGTTCAGCTTTTTTTGCAATTTTTAGTCCAATTTCATCCGCAGTTGATGCGAATCGTGGAGGACTCTATCGCGACTCGAAATTCTGCTATCTTAAAAAATTAAGAGAGTGCTTTTACGCGTTTTGCAAGACGGGAAACTTTTCTTGACGCTGTCTTCTTATGAAGAACACCTTTTGTCACACCGCGCATAAGTTCTGGTTGCGCTTCTTTAAGTGCAACTTTCGCTTCGTCAGCATTTCCTGCTTCAACAGCAAGTTCAACTTTCTTTACATAGGTACGAATGCGACTGCGACGTGCTTTGTTAACTTCCTCGCGGTTGGCATTACGACGTACCCGTTTTTTAGCTTGTAATGTATTAGCCATTATATAACCTTAATCCTTGTTAAGGAACTATCTCATACTGCATTAAGCAGGAGAATCGTTATTCCTGTATTCTATCTGTGTCTCATTTAATTTGTGGCTTATAAACATGCCGCCTCCATTGGTCAATAAGCTTTTCACTTTATTGGCCTAAAAGTCCTTAATAATGTCAAAAATCAGGACTTCGCTTGTCAATGAAGGCTGCCATGCCCTCTATTTGGTCGTCGGTGCCAAATAATGAATGGAATATCCGTCGTTCGAATCGCACGCCTTCATTTAAAGTGGTTTCATAAGCAACATTCACACATTCTTTGGCAATCATCGTCGCGGACATAGAAAACCCTGCTATTTTTCCGGCTACCTTTAACGCCTCATCTAGCAGCTGGTCCGCTTCAACGATGCGGCTAACGAGGCCACATCTTTCGGCCTCATCCGCATCCATTAATCTTCCGGTTAAAATCATTTCCATGGCTTTTGATTTTCCCACCAGCCGTGTCAGGCGCTGGGTACCACCAGCGCCGGGTATGACGCCGATACTTATTTCAGGCTGTCCGAACTTTGCGCTCTCAGCGGCGATAATAAAATCACACATCATCGCAAGCTCACATCCCCCACCAAGCGCATAACCAGAAACAGCCGCAATAACAGGCTTTCGGCATCTGGTTACTTCTTCCCAATTAGAGGTAACAAATTCTTGCTTATAAACATCCATATAAGTCTTGGTGTTCATTTCTTTTATATCTGCCCCGGCCGCAAATGCTTTTTCACTTCCTGTAAGCACCATTGCACGAATAGTGTCATCCTTCTCAAATTCCTTAAGAGCCACCGTAAGTTCATCCATCATTTCATTATTGAACGCATTTAAAGCGTCCGGACGATTTAAGGTGATGAGGCCAACGCTCTCGTGCTTCTCTACTAAAATGGAACTGTAGGACATTATTATATCTTTCCTGCTTCAGGTTTAATTGGGAGAAAGGGCATAAGTTATTCTTGAAGAACTATTATTCACTTCAATATTCAACGTTAAATTTTCTTCTTCCCGAACAGCCATCATACAAAATGTTGAATTATTTTCACAGGCCATACCGCTGCTTAAGTCTTGCGATACATTCCAACCTAGTGAAGGCAAAACCGCCTGATAATATTGATAAACCTCACCAGCCGCCACGGCGCCATTTGCCTCGGCATTAATAATACGGCCATCAGGGCTATCAAACAACAGTGCCGCCTCTAAATTTTCAACGGTGCCATCCATCAGCGGAATTGCCAGGTCCGCCAGCATTACATTTTGCTGATCCTGCGCAACCGAAACAGAGCCGCAAGTAATATAAAGTGACACAGATATTATGTTCAGAAGTTTATTCATTTATAAAGCTTACTTATTTCTGACACTGAGGGCAATAAAATGTCGATCGCCCACCTTGATTAATTCGGTCTATCGTCCCGCCGCATTCTTTATTGCTGCATTTCTCACCTTCGCAGCCATAACTGACAAACAGGTGCTGGAAATAACCCAGCTCGCCGTCAGTGCCGGCAAAATCTTTTAAGCTCGACCCGCCAGCCTCTATCGCCCGGCTTAAAACGTTTCTTATTATTGGCACCAGACTTTCCGTTTCACCCAAAGTTACATCACAGGCTTTTCTGATCGGTGATATTTTTGCCATATTAAGCGCTTCACAAACATAAATATTGCCGAGGCCCACAACAATCTTCTGATCAAGCAGCATAGTTTTAATGGCGGACTTGCGCGTCTTTATTTTTTCATAAAGATAATCACCGTTAAATTCATTACCGAGCGGCTCCACCGCCATATTTTTAAATAATCTATGTTGCTCCAGCTCATCTTCACGGCAAATGGTCATCAGCCCGAAGCGGCGCGGGTCATTATAAATAACCAGCTCCCCGCCATCGGTTTCAAATATCACATGGTCGTGCTTCTCATAGGGCTCATTATCTATGACCTTTATGACAAATTTACCAGACATGCCCAGATGGCAAATAATCACGTCGCCGCTATCCAGAAAAATCTGGATATATTTGGCTCGTCTTTTAAGGCTTTTTACCCTCATTCCCTCGATTCTCTTTTCAAAATCACTCGGGATGGCAATCCTGATTTTATCACGTCTTTTTATGACCTTGACGATCTTTCTGCCTTCAAGGGTCGGGATCAAGCCGCGTCTGGTGGTTTCAACTTCGGGTAATTCAGGCATTTAATTAAAAACTCGGTTAATTCTTCTGGAACAACATGCACCACTGCGCTATGTTCCGCAATATGACAAATAAAGAAAATACAGAAAAACACAGCACTACACATTTTGGCTTTCAGGATGTGGAAGAGGCTGAAAAACAGAGCCTTGTCCGCGGCGTGTTTGATAGTGTTGCCGAAAAATATGACATTATGAATGATGTGATGAGCGGCGGACTTCACCGGCTGTGGAAAAATGATTTCATCAGTGATCTGCGCCCAACTCCTAACATGCATCTACTGGATGTAGCAGGTGGCACAGGCGATATCGCCTTTCGCTTTTTAAAAGCGGCGGGGGGCAGAACGTCGGACGGCGACAGCCCGGCTAAAGTAACCATATGCGATATAAATCATAACATGCTAAAAGCCGGTCGCAACCGCGCCCTTGATCAGGGCATTTTTGATCCCATCGACTGGGTTACCGGAAATGCTGAAATGCTGCCCATGCCGGACCGCTCCGTTGATGCTTATACCATAGCCTTTGGCATTCGAAATGTTACCCATATTGATGTTGCCTTAAAAGAAGCTTACCGGGTTCTAAAGCCGGGTGGGCGTTTTATGTGTCTTGAGTTTAGTAAAGTTGACCTTCCGCTGCTTAAGCAAATATATGATGTTTATTCCTTTAAGATCATTCCGCATTTTGGTGAAATGGTTACGGGCGATAAAGACAGCTATCAATATCTGGTCGAAAGTATCCGTAAATTCCCGAGCCAGGAAAAGTTTAAAAAAATGATCGAAGAGGCCGGATTTAAAAAAACCTCTTACCGCAATCTTTCTGGCGGCATTGTCGCCATTCATTCGGGCTGGCGGATCTAAGCATGTTCAAATGGGCCTTTCACATAAGCCGCATCATTAAAATCGGCTATACGCTCTCCAAGCATGATGCCTTAATGGATCTGCTGGTGCTCTTCGGTGAGCAACCAAAGGCGCTTGAAAGACTACGTAAGTTTAATATTAAATATGATGTGGACGGCAAGCCGGAAACCAAGCTCGTCATTGCCCTGCAAGGCCTTGGCCCTAGCTTTATAAAAATCGGTCAGGCCCTTGCTACAAGGCCGGACATCATTGGCCCTGAAGTGGCTTTTGATCTGCTTAAATTACAGGATGAAGTGCCGCCCTTTCCCGGCGCTGAAGCAAAAGAAATTATTGAGAAGAGCCTGGGCGCCACAACCGAGGAGCTTTATAAAGAATTTAATGAAGAACCCATCGCCGCCGCATCCATTGCCCAGGTCCATATGGCCACATCAATAGACGGCAAAAAAGTCGCCGTTAAGGTTCTTCGTCCCGGAATCGCCAAGGCCTTTAGCCGTGATCTGGACGCTTTTCGCTGGGTTGCCGGAATTATGGAGCTTTTTTCAAACGAAGCCCGCAGATTACGCCCAAGCAAAGTGGTTGATACCATTGCTGATGTTATTGCCCTTGAAATGGACTTAAGAATTGAAGCTGCTGCAGCGGCCGAACTTAAGCAAAACACAAAAAACAATCCCCATTATGATGTGCCGGAAGTAGACTGGGACCGTACCAGCCGTCAGGTGCTGACCACCAATTGGGTTGATGGCATTTCCTTTAAGGCGCGCGCCGACATTATAAAAGCAGGACTTGATCCTAATATACTGGCTGATAATCTTGTTCAGAGCTTCTTAAGTCAGGCCCTCAATGATGGCTATTTTCATGCGGACCTTCATCAGGGTAATTTATTTGCCTGCGACAATAATAAGGTCACGGCGATTGATTTTGGCATCATGGGCCGTATTGATCTTAAAACCAGACGGGTGCTTGCCGATATACTCTACGGTTTTGCAACACAGGATTATGACCGCATTGCCAAAGCCCATTTTGATATGGGGTATGTGCCAAAAGATCAGGATTATGTCAATTTCAAGCAAGCAATCCGTGCGATCGGTGAGCCGGTGGTCGGAAAACCGCTTAGTGAAATTTCAGCCGGTAAACTCCTGGGTCAGCTTTTTGAAACCACCAGCAGATTTAATATGCAAACCCAGCCACAGCTTATTCTGCTGCAAAAAACCATGGTCACCGCCGAAGGAGTGGCGCTTAATTTAAACCCGGACATTAATATGTGGCAGGTATCCCGCCCGGTCATTGAAAAATGGGTTGCAGAAAATCTAAGCCCAATAGCCAGAATTAAAGATACAGCAAAGGTGGCGTTTGAAACCTTGTCCCGTCTGCCGCAAATAATCGAAGATGTGGAAGAAATAGCGCGCCTAACCAAAGAAATGAATAACGCAAAATCACGCCGCCGCAGCTCACTTAAGCTCTTTATGTATGGAATACTCGGCGGCGTCATTGGCAGCGCCATATGCTATTCTATCTATATGATGTTGCAACTGTGAGCCACTGACACTATCTTCTAGTTATAAAGCAACCATGAAAGGCCGACTTTTGGCGGATATTTTAAAAGGTAAAAAATTGCTCCTGATCATCGGTGGTGGTATCGCGGCCTATAAATGCCTCGATCTGATCCGCCGATTAAAAGAGCGCGGCGTAAACGTTCAAGCCATCCTTACCAAAGGTGGCGAACAGTTTGTCACGCCGCTATCCGTTAGCAGCCTCAGTGAAAATAAAGTCTATCAGGAACTGTTCTCGCTTACAGACGAAGCGGAAATGGGACATATCAGATTATCGCGCGAAAATGATCTTATTCTCGTAGCGCCGGCCACCGCTGATTTGATGGCGAAAATGGCTAGCGGCATTGCCGATAATCTGGCAACAACAACACTTCTTGCAACCGATAAACCGGTGATGATTGCCCCCACTATGAACAGTCAAATGTGGGGCCATGCGGCAACACAGTCCAATTTATCTGTCCTCAAAGAACGCGGCACGTTGGTTATTCCGCCCGCCGACGGCGACCTTGCCTGCGGCGAAGTAGGGACGGGCCGCTTGGCCGAAGTTCCTGATATGATTAAAGAAATAGAGGCTTTTTTTTTAAGCTCGCGCGCCAGTAGCCCGCTGATGGGTAAAAATATTACCGTTACCGCAGGCCCAACTCATGAGGCAATTGACCCGGTGCGCTATATCGCCAACCACTCATCGGGCAAGCAAGGCTATGCCATTGCCGCCGCCCTCTCTGCGCGCGGCGCAAATGTCACTCTTATATCCGGACCGACCGCTCTGAGTGCTCCTGACGGCGTTGAAAAAGTAGCCGTCATTTCTGCCCGTGATATGATGGATGAAACCGCGAAAAGCCTACCAGCTGACGCGGTAATTTGTGTCGCGGCGGTTGCCGATTGGTATGTGGACGGTACGCCAGATCAAAAGATTAAAAAGCAAAATGGTGCGCTGCCAGAATTAAATCTTATTGAAAATCCGGACATTTTAAAATCTATTTCGAACCATGAAAGCCAGCGTCCGCCACTCGTGATCGGCTTTGCTGCCGAAACCGAAAATGTAATTAATTATGCCAAAACCAAACTTGCCAAAAAAGGCTGCGACTGGATTTTGGCCAATGATATTTCAGGCGATGTGATGGGCGGCGATGATAATCAGGTTCACTTAATAACCGCTGAAGCTGAAGATACATGGCCTCATTCCAGTAAAATTGATGTGGCAAAAAAACTGACAGAACACATTGAAGAATATTTTAAGGATAGTGAATGACGACTGTAGCAATTGAGGTTTTGCCCCACGGCGAAGGCTTGAAATTACCCGAGTATGAAACAAAAAACAGCGCCGGAATGGACCTTATGGCCGCAATTTCGGATGGTGAAGAGCTTACTTTAAAAGTGGGGACAAGACGTCTCGTTCCAACCGGGTTTAACATGGCCCTAGCAGACGGATTTGAAGCACAAGTGCGGCCGAGATCTGGCCTAGCCTGGAAAAACGGTGTTACGGTTCTTAATTCACCCGGCACCATTGATGCCGATTACCGCGGTGAAGTAAAAGTGATTCTGATTAATCATGGCTCTGAAGATTTTGTCATCACAAGGGGCATGCGGATCGCACAAATGGTCATTGCTCCGGTCACACAAATAGTATGGAATAAATGTGATAGCCTTGACGAAACGGCGCGCGGCGCGGGCGGTTTTGGCTCAACAGGGACCTCATAATGGCAGATACAGTTACCCTCATCATTGCCGGAACAGAAAGTACTATTTCTGCCGAAGAGTTAACAATTGAACGGATTATTGCCGAAGCGCATTCACTGGATTACCAGGAATTCAGTGTGTTTTGTAACGACAAAGAAATTGAAAAGCCGGATGAGTTTCAAGTTATCCCCGGTGCCACTTATATAATAGCCTCACCAGCAGATGCCCTTGACCCAAATGATATTCAATATGATGAAATAGAAGAAGATGAGCCTACCACATGAGCCTAACTGACGATCAACTTGAGCGCTACGCCCGCCACATCATCTTAAAAGAAGTGGGCGGACCCGGACAGCAAAAACTGATGAAAGCGCGCGTGCTGGTCATCGGCGCCGGTGGTCTTGGTAGCCCGCTTATGATGTATCTGGCCGCCGCTGGCGTCGGTACCATTGGTATTATCGATGATGACACCGTTGATCTAAGCAATCTGCAGCGCCAAATCATTCATATGACACCCTCATTGGGGTCAGATAAGGTCGCAAGCGCAAAACAGACCATCAGTGAAATAAATCCGGAAATTAACGTCATTACCTACGCCGAGCGCCTCGATGAAGATAACGCGAACGACATTATCAGCGCCTACGATATCGTCGCCGATGGCTGCGATAATTTCACCACAAGATTTCTAGTCAATGATATCTGCATGAAAAATAAAGTGCCGCTCATCTCTGGTGCGCTAAGCCAGTTTGACGGGCAGCTCGCTACTTTTAAAGGCTATGAAAGTGACAAACCATGTTACCGCTGCCTCGTCCCCGAACACCCCCGCGGTGTTTTAAGCTGCGCCGAAGCGGGCATACTCGGCGCTGTCGCCGGTGTGCTCGGAACCATGCAAGCCGTTGAAGTTCTTAAAGAAATTCTAGAATTAGGTGACGGCCTCGCTGGGAAACTCTTAATTTATGATGCGCTAAACGCCGCCAGCCGCACCATAAAACTGCCAAAAGATCCCGGCTGCAAATATTGTAACGGCTAAATGAGCACCCGGTTCCGCGGGCTGTGGCCATCAATAAATGTTTTCACGTTAATGATCACCTTTTCGCCCATGGCGATGCGCGCTTCAATGGTTGCGGATCCCATATGCGGCGCTAGAACTACATTTTCAAGCGCCATAAACCGAGCATCAACATTTGGTTCGTTTTCATAAACATCGAGCCCCGCCCCGGCGATATCGCCTGCCCCGAGCGCCTCTAACATCGCGTTCTCATCAATAACATCGCCGCGTGCCGTGTTAATTATATAGGCGTGTTTTTTCATTAATTTAATCCTGCGGCCTGACATGATAGGACGCGTTTCCTCTGTCGACGGGCAGTTCAACGAAATAAAATCCATCTGGCTAATCATCTGATCAAGGCTCGACCAATAGGTTGCGCCAAGCTCATTTTCCAACTGCTGATCAATTTGACTTCTGTTGTGATAATGAATTTCTAGACCGAAAGATTTTGCCCGCATTGCCAAAGCCTGACCAATCCGTCCCATACCGATAATACCAAGCTTTTTATCCTGAAGTCTTACCCCGCGTATACCGGTCGGTGCCCAGCCATGCCAGTTTCCGCCTCGAAGCATCCGTTCCCCCTCACCAGTGCGGCGGGTAAGGCTTAGAAGCAGTGTCATCGCCATGTCAGCGGTGTCATCCGTTAACACGCCCGGCGTGTTCGTTACCGTAATCATCCTGTTTTTTGCAGTCTTCAAGTCAATATGATCTACACCAACACCGAAATTGGCGATCATTTTTAAGCTCGCGCCCCCCTCAGCAATCACGTCAGTGTTAATTTTATCCGTCACTGTCGGCACGAGAATATCGGCTTCTCTTGCCGCAGCAAGCAGCTCATCATGTGAGAACGCATGATCGTCTTCATTAAGGCGCACGTTAAATAACTCTGCCATTCTTTTTTCAACTTCTTCAGGCAGTTTTCTGGTGACAATGACTAGCGGCTTCATAGATCAATTCTTTCATATTATTTTTAAAATCATTATATTTGCTATAAATCTTATGACAATCAAAAAGCTTCCTTGACGCACCACGAGGAATATTACATATAATCTTTGTTATGAAATTCTTGTATAAAATATTATTTTCAATCTTAGTCCTCTTTTCGCTGTCCTTTACAGCATTTTCTCAAACCACAGAAAAAACCACTATCGGTGCGTCCGGTTATCCACTGCCGCGTTTTATGTCACTTGTCGATGATAAAACGAATATGCGCACAGGCCCCGGGCTTGAATATCCCATTGACTGGATTTATTTAAAAGAAGATTACCCACTCAAGGTAATAGCCGAATATGGCAGCTGGCGGAAAATTGTTGATGTGGATGGCTCCACAGGATGGATCGCCCGCCATCTTTTATCGTTAAACCGGACAGGCCTTATTATCAACGGTTCACAAAATCTTGTGAAATCGCCTGAAGAGCGCAATATCATTATGGTAACGGCAGAACAAGACGTGCTTGGAAGCATTAAAAAATGCCAGAATAACTGGTGCGAAATGGAAGTTGGCGGCTTTAATGGCTGGATAAGAAATGAAAATATCTGGGGAGCGCTTGACCTCGAAGCGTTTGATTAATCGCGCATATTTTCCATGTGAACAACAACGCTCACACCGCTGATTTTTTTACCGTCCGGGGCTTTAGGTAGTGATGAAATAATCAAATCATCCGCAGAAATATCCTGCAGGATATCTTCCTCATTCATATAAATATGATGATGATCACTGGTATTGGTATCAAAATATGTGCGGTTTGAATTAATAATTACTTCTTTCAAGAGCCCCGCATCAACAAATTGATGTAGCGTATTATAAATGGTCGCAAGCGATACTTTAGCGCCCGTTTCGCTAACTTCATGATGCAATAATTCTGCTGTTATATGACGGTCGTCTTTATCAAAAAGTAATTTTGCCAGCGCAAGTCTTTGACGTGTTGGTCTTAAGCCTACGTCTTGCAAGCATCTAAGCGCTTTTGAAAATGGTCTTGTCATTTCGTTACTTTCCTAATTTATGCAACAAGTTATATGCTACACCTTAATAAAGTATTTATCAAGTTTAGGGTGCTTTCTTAATCGCCGCTGACAATTCTGTCCATCAGTTGCTGAACGGTCGGCACAAAGCCATTGCTATAAAAAGGATCTGTCGCAAAATTAAAGGCAGAATGACCAGCAAACATCAAATTATCTTCAATAGATTCGCCGTGAGCAATATTCATCAATGCTTTTTGAATGCAGAAGCTACGGGGATCGGCCCCACGTCCATTAGAGTAATTTGTATCCGGGTTTTGTGACCAGTTTGAAAATTTACACTGGCTTAAGCAACCCATGCAGTTTTTCTGATCTTCGCGAATGCCAGTGGCCTGATCGCCATTAACAAGAATAAGAGTATCATCCGGTGTTCTCATGGATGTATCAAAACCCTGATCAACCCAGCCCAGAACTTTCGCCCTGTCACTTTCCTGAACGAAATAGCGTTTCTTGCCAACCATCACTTCTGTATTGAAAGCTTCATCGAGCCCTGCTTTTTTACGGAAATCAACCTGTCGTTCACTACGGCCTTCAAGTTCACGAAGTAAATTATTGCGAACCGCCGAAGAATAAAATCCTGTCGGGCTAAAACGGTGAAGCAAAACATCGCCGTCTTTTAAAGTCGTTAACGCATCTTTCCAGCCTTGTGGGATCGGGCTTTCTACTGTTAGTAGCGGCCTAGTTCCATATTGAAAAGCAACGAGGCCAATTTCCGGATTATTAAACCAATGTTCAAAATCGCGAAGATACCAGACACCGCCGGCCATCAAAATTGGCACATGCTCAAGGCCAAATTTATTCATAATCGTGCGCAGCGCCGCAACACGTGGGTATGGATCTTCTGGTACTAATGGATCTTCCGCGTTTGAAAGTCCATTATGACCACCAGCGAGCCACGGGTCTTCATAAACCACTCCGCCGAGCCACTCACCCTGATTTTTATAAGCACGTTTCCATAAAATGGCAAAGGCACGCGCGGACGATACAATCGGGTGGAAAAATACTTTATGATTTGCAGCTATTTCGCTTAGTTTATAAGGCATACCCGCACCGCAGGTGATACCGTGCACAAGGCCCTTGGCGCCATTAAGAATGCCTTCAAGAACCGGTTCGGCGCCACCCATTTCCCATAATACATTTATGTGAATGCGGCCATTGCCACCAGCAATATCATGAGCGTCTTTTACTTGGCGAACACCGCCGTCAATACCATATTGAATAAGTTCCGCGTGGCGTTCAATACGTGTTTTACCATGGTAAATTTGTGGAATAACCTCGCCATTTTCATCAAAATCATCGGCATTAACACAAGATACCGTTCCAACGCCACCAGCAGCGGCCCACGCACCTGCGCTAGCACCGTTAGTAGCCGAAATCCCTTTACCGCCTTCGACAAGAGGAAGTACTTCACTTCCCGATATATTTAATGAATCTAAAGCCTTCATGTTATCCCTTCACCGCAAATTTTCATCTGCGAGCCGGATGCATAATTTAATTATACATCCGGTTACACAATACTAATTGATCGATGATTAATCGTCACTCTTTTCTTCAGCGTCATCGTTAAGAAGCGCTTTCATACTTAAGCGTACTTTACCACGGTCATCAATGCCAAGAACTTTAACTTTAACGATTTCACCTTCTTTAACAACATCAGTAACCTGTTTCACACGTTCTTTTGCAAGTTCGCTAATGTGAACAAGGCCGTCTTTGCTGCCGAGGAAGTTCACGAACGCACCAAAATCAACTGTTTTAACCACTTTACCTTCGTATGTTTTACCAACTTCAGGCTCTGCAACGATACCGTTGATCCAATCAAGCGCGGCTTTAATAGCAACCCCGTCCGGCGATGATACTTTAACAATACCTTCGTCATCAATATCAACTTTGGCGCCAGTAACTTCGCAAATTTCACGAATTACTTTACCGCCTGTACCAATAATTTCACGGATTTTGTCTTTCTTAACTTGAATAGTTTCAATCCTTGGCGCGTACTCGTTCATTTCTTCACGGGCCGTCTCCAGGGCTTTATTCATTTCTTCAAGGATCGTAGCACGGCCGCCTTTGGCCTGCTCAAGCGCAGCTTCCATGATGTCTTTGGTAATACCGGTGATTTTGATATCCATTTGAAGTGATGTGATACCTTCAGAGGTACCAGCGACTTTAAAGTCCATATCACCCAAGTGGTCTTCATCACCAAGGATGTCAGAAAGAACGGCATAATCGTCGCCTTCTTTAATAAGACCCATAGCAATACCAGATACCGGACGAGTAAGCGGAACACCCGCATCCATCATAGACAGTGACGCACCACAAACGGTCGCCATTGATGATGAACCGTTTGATTCGGTAATTTCAGACACAATACGAATTGTATATGGGAAATCATCCTTTTCAGGCAGAACGGCTTTAACCGCACGCCATGCAAGTTTACCATGGCCAACTTCGCGGCGTGATGTAAATCCTGAACGACCAACTTCACCCACAGAATATGGAGGGAAGTTATAATGAAGCATGAAGCTTTCTTTATAAGTACCGGTTAGCGCGTCAATGAACTGCTCATCATCGCCCGTACCAAGCGTTGTCACACAAATTGATTGTGTTTCACCGCGTGTGAAAAGCGCAGAACCATGTGTACGTGGTAGAATGTTAACTTCACCAACAACAGCACGAACCGTATCAAGTGCACGACCATCAATCCGTTTACCGGTTTTAATGATGTCACCGCGAACGATGCCTTTTTCTACGTCTTTAAGAATGCCGCCGACAAGAATGCTCTGAGCGTCATCGCCGTCTTCAACATGTTTTTCTTTAACCGCGTCTTTAACTTTATTAATTTTACCAACACGTGTTTGCTTATCGGTTTCGCCGTATGCATCGCGAAGGCCTTTTTCTGCCATTTTCTTAATGGCAGCGATAAGTTTACTGTGATCTTCTTCTTCAGGAAGCTCAATCGGCTCTTTTGCCGCAACTTCAGCAAGATCGATAATCGCATCAATAACAACCTGCATTTCTGCGTGGCCGAACATAACGGCGCCAAGCATAATTTCTTCAGAAAGCTCAGAAGCTTCTGATTCAACCATAAGAACCGCATCGCGTGTTCCCGCAACAACAAGATCGAGATCAGAATTTTCAAGTTCTTCTGCTGTTGGGTTAAGAACATATTCGCCTTCGATATAACCAACGCGCGCACCAGCAATCGGGCCCATAAATGGAAGGCCGGAAAGTGTAAGGGCGGCACTAGTACCGATAATGGCAGGAATGTCTGCTTGGTTTTCAAGGTCGTGGCTCATTACGGTACATGACACTTGAGTTTCATTTTTAAATGAGGATACAAAAAGCGGGCGGATCGGACGGTCAATAAGACGACAGATTAGAATTTCTGACTCACTTGGACGTGCTTCACGCTTAAAAAATCCGCCTGGTATTTTACCGGCGGCGTATGCTTTTTCTTGGTAGTTTACTGTTAGTGGGAAGAAATCAATTCCTGTTTTTGCTTTTTTAGCTGCTGTAACCGCAGTAAAAACTGATGTCTCGCCATACGTTACCATTACGGCACCACCGGCTTGACGAGCAATTTGTCCTGTTTCGATTGTCAGAGGGCGTCCGCCCCATTCGATTTCTACTTTGTGTTTATTAAACATATATATTTCTCTACTTTCTTTCGGCTATAATTTTTGATTAGCGAGCTCAAGGCCCATCCTTAAAGCTCGCGCATCAAAAAGCCTTGTACGAAACCCCTATGGTCCCGCATTCATATTTTTCTTATTTGCGCAGACCTAAGCTTTTAATTAGAGCTTTGTAACGATCGGCGTCTTTTGAATTAAGATAATCCAAGAGTTTACGTCTTTTGTTAACGAGCATAAGTAGCCCACGACGTGAATGGTTATCTTTTTTATGTGTTTTAAAATGTTCTGTGAGATGCACAATTCTGTGTGTTAGAATGGCAACTTGAACTTCTGGGGAACCTGTATCACCATCTTTGATGGCATACTCTTTGATTAGTTCCTGCTTCTTTTCTGCAGTAATCGACATCGGTAACTCCTTAAATAAATTATAAATTAAAAACCCGTATCGGCTTTAAGTGGCTTTCATCAAACTCACAAAGGGCAATTAATTTATCACCTTCCATCGCTTTATAGGTCACACCAATACGACTTGAAGAGGTCAGGGTTTTATCTAGATTTTCTAATGCGATAAATCCGCCATTCTTTAGAAAATCTGCCTGCTCTTTTGTTACGGCCAGTGCCAAGATGTCGTCCAGCACGGTCACAACATTAAGAATCGTCTCTTCAAGCGGCGCACTATGTACCAATTCTTCCAGTTTTTCCAGCGAAATCGTACCGCTAAGATCAAATGATCCTACTTTCGTTCGTCGTAGGCTTGAAATATAGCCAAAAGTCCCGAGTTTCAGCGCTAAATCGCGACCAATTGAGCGCACATAAGTCCCTTTGGAGCACTCCATTTCAAACGTGGCGGTATTTTCTGTTCGCACTGTTAAACTGAGCGTGAAAATTTCAACCTCGCGTTCTTTAATTTCAAACTCTTCCCCGGCCCGGGCCAGATCATAGGCTCTTTTTCCATCAATTTTGATGGCGCTGAAGGCGGGTGGTTTCTGCTTGATTTTTCCGCGAAAATTTTCAAGCTGCTGCAAAATATTTGCTTCTGTGGGACGGTGATCACTGCTGTGCGTTATCTCGCCTTCTAAATCATCCGTAGTGTGCGCTTCGCCCCATGTCACCTCAAACTGATAGGTTTTACGAGCATCCATAATATAAGGAATGGTTTTGGTTGCTTCACCAAAAGCAATGGGCAGGACACCCGTCGCTAAGGGATCAAGCGTACCGGCATGGCCGACTTTTTGAGCTTTGGTAAGATAACGGCATTTTCCAACGACTTTGGTTGAACCCATACCGTAAGGCTTATCAATGGCGAGCCATCCGTCAATTTTTAGCCCTTTACGCTTTCTAGCCATGGCGGGTTAATCATCTTTTTTCAGGTCTTGTGCCACATGAGAACTGTTTAGAAGTTCTTCGATATGATCCACTTCACCAAAACTATGATCCGAGGTAAATTTGAGCGCGGGTAAATATTTCATGCTGACCATTTTTGAAAGCTGCCCGCGAATAAATTTCGTGTTGCGGTTAAGCGCTTCAATCACTTCTTTTTCATTTACCCCGCCCAAAGGCATGGCAAATATGGTGGCGTTTCGAAGGTCAGGACTACACCTCACCTCCGTAACCGTTACCGGCACGTTTTCAAGATCATCATCACGGATATCGCCGCGAGAAATAATCTCAGAAAGCGCATGGCGGATATTTTCGCCAACACGAAGCAGGCGCTGGCTTGGTTCGCCGTTATTATCAAATCTGGATTTGGACATCAGACCATCCTTACGTTTCGGCCGCCGTCAAGGTTAAAGGTTACGTTCAATTTCTTCAACTTCATAACATTCAATGACGTCGCCTGACTTCATATCATTATAGCTTTGGAAATTCATTCCGCACTCAACGCCACTTTCAACTTCTTTAACTTGATCCTTAAAGCGGCGAAGCGATCCAAGGTCCCCTTCATAAACAACCGTGTCATCGCGAAGCAGTCTTGCTTTAGACCCTTGTCTGACGACACCGCTTGTTACCAGGCAACCAGCGGCCTTACCTTTACCAGCATTAAAGATATCACGTATTTCGGCAGTGCCGATAATTGTTTCTTTAATTTCAGGCGCAAGTAGTCCGGACATAACCGCTTTAATATCATCAATTAAATCATAAATGATTGAATAATAGCGAATTTCCACACCTTCTTTGCGTGCAAGGTCTGCAGCATTTCGGCTGGCACGGACGTTAAATCCAATCACCGGTGAGCCCGTTGCTACCGCAAGACCAACGTCTGTTTCACTGATCCCGCCAACACCGCTATGAACAATTTTACATTTTACTTCATCGGTATTGAGTTGCTCAAGAGACGTAACAATCGCGCCAACAGAGCCCTGAACATCGGCCTTAAGTAAAATCGGAACCGTAGATATTTCAGCTTCTTTAAGTTTATCAAACATATTCTCAAGACTTGCCTGAGGCGTTTTATTTTTATCTTCTTTGATCTGGTCAAGTCTGAAATCAACCACGCTACGCGCTTTTGCTTCATCATCAACAACAACAAAGTCATCGCCGGCACCCGGTGCGCTATCAAGACCTAAAATCTCGACCGGCGTCGATGGCCCGGCTTCTTTAATTTGTGATCCGCGGTCATCATGAAGCGCACGCGCGCGGCCCCATGCCGTACCAGCAACAACCACATCGCCAACTTTCAACGTACCGCGCTGAACAATAACCGTTGCAACAGCACCGCGACCTTTATCAAGTTTAGCCTCTACCACTGCACCACTCGCTGAGCGGTTCGGGTTGGCTTTAAGATCATTAAGTTCTGCTTGTAAGAGAATTGCTTCTTCAAGCTTATCAAGGCCAGTGCCTTCTTTTGCAGAAACTTCAATATCAAGAATTTCACCGCCCATACTTTCAACAAATACTTCATGTTGTAGTAAGTCCTGACGAACCTTCATGGCATTAGCCCCAGGAGCATCCATTTTATTAATGGCAACAACAATTGGAACTTCCGCTGATTTTGCGTGTGAAATAGCTTCAATAGTTTGCGGCATGATGCCGTCATCAGCGGCAACGACAAGCACAACAATATCCGTTACTTGTGCACCGCGGGCGCGCATTGCCGTAAAGGCGGCGTGACCTGGTGTATCAAGAAATGTTATTTTATCGCCGCTCGCGATTTTAATCTGGTAGGCACCAATATGCTGGGTAATACCGCCGGCCTCACCAGCCGTGACACTTGATTTTCGAAGTGCGTCAAGGATTGAGGTTTTACCGTGATCAACATGACCCATAACAGTTACGACAGGCGCGCGGGAAACTAAATCCACATCCACATCTGCTGATCCGGCAAGATCCTGCTCCACATCGGATGCACTGATCCGCCTGAGCGTATGGCCAAATTCTTCAACAATAAGTTCCGCTACGTCATGATCAACGTCATCACTTGCGCCAGACATTACACCCATTTTCATAAGTGCGCGAATAACATCATTGGTTTTTTCAGTCATTCTATTCGCAAGTTCAGCAACTGTAATCTTGTCGGGAACGATAACTTCGCGGTAAACTTTTTGCGCTGGCGCAACAAGTCCGCTTTGGCGTTTTTCTTTAGCCCGCTTACGTTTTAAGGATGCCAAACTACGTTGACGTTCAATATTTCCAGATAAAGCCTGAGTAACCGTTAACCGGCCACTGCGGCGCTTATCATCCATGCGACCCTTTTTCACTTCAGGGCGTTTTGGGGTTTCTTCTCTTGCCTCTGGTTTCTTGATGGCTTCTTTAGTTTTAGCCGGTTGAGGAGATGCTTCCTTGGCGGCGGCCGCTTCCGCATCCGCTATTTTTGTAGCTTCTTCTTCTCTTTTTTTCTTTACCTCAAGATCAGCCGTCCGTTTTTTCTCATCTGCTTGCGCCTCAGCTTTTGGTTTGCCTTTGTTTTCAACTTCTTCTTTGGCCCTTCTTTCAGCCAATGCAGCATCTTCAACGGCTTTACGCTTAGCAGCCTCAGCCGCGACAGCAGCTTTCTCTTCGCTTTCCTTTTGTGCATTTTCCAGAACTTTTGCGCGTTTCTCGCGCTCGCCTTCAGATAATCCGCCAGCGGTTTTTGCCGCAACAGGCGCTTTTTGCACAGCCGGTTTTTTTGCGCCCCCGAAAGGCGATTTTATAATAGATTTTGGTGCCGCTTCTGTTGCCTCAGTTGCCGGTTTCTGGCCAGGCATAATAAGTTTTTTCTTACGCTGAACAACCACGCCAGCGCCGCCACCGCCAGCCCCTAAGGTGCCAGCAGGTTTCATCTGAAGCGTCTTACGTCCAGATGTGGATAAAGGTGTGTTTTTGTTTTTATCGTCACTCATTCTTTTATCGCCTTAAAAACCATATTTTACTTTTAACATAAAAAATAAAAAATGGCTTTATTTTATAACCTATTTTTTACAGAGCTCATAACGGGATATTTCCCGTAATAAACTTGACCTTATTCCACCGGGCAGTAATGCTAAATGCACTGCATTTGGTGCCCCGATCGCCTGACTTAAATCATCGCGGGCAAACATATCTATTACCCTTAAATTATCAAGTCCCTGACACATTTTACTGCGTCCGTTTGTCGCGCCGTCACACGCCGTTAGTAAAACATTCGTTTTACCCGTCTTTAAAGCTGCCCTAACTTTTTCAAAACCAGATAATATATTTCCAGCCCGATTAGCAAGCCCCAAATAATCCAAACACCGCTTATGCAATAGTTCTTCTATTTGGTCCACAAGGTCATCTCTGACCAATATGGATTTTATTTTTTCTTCACCGCTTTGCTGATCAAGTTCTTCAATATCTTTCTTTTTATTGTTCTTCTTTACCTGATAGCCAAAACGTAAAAATATTTTTTTCTTTATGGCCTCTTCCAAGACCTCCCGCTTTGCTAGTACCCAGCATCCTCTGCCGGGAAGTTTTGCCGCCACATCGGGAACAATTGTTCCGTCAGGACCGCACACAAAACGAATTAATTCATATGCAGGATAGACTTGCCCACTGACCAAACATTTTCGCTGTCTCACTTCTTTGGTCACAGTACATCATCCTATTCCACTGGCTCAGAAGCGGCTTTTGCTTCTTCCTCGGCGTCACCCTCAGTGGCTTGTTCTTCAACCACCTCTTCATCTTCAAACCAATGGGCACGTGCTGCCATAATAATTTCATTGGCTTGATCAAGGCTTAAATCATAATCGCGAAGCAGTCCGTCTTCCTTACTCGTAAGCTCATCACCGGCAAGGTCACCAAGATCATCAAGCGTTTTAACGCCGGCTTTACCAAGTGTGACGAGCATCGATGCCGTCAAACCTTCGATGGCGGCAAGATCATCTTCAACACCAAGTTCTTTACGTTTGCCTTCTGCTTCTTCTGCTATTGCCCCGAGCGCTTCTCTGGCACGGGACTGGAGTTCTTCCACTAGCGCCATATCAAAACCCTCAATACCGGCAAACTCGTCAGCAGCCACATAAGCTACTTCTTCAAGGTTACGGAATCCTTCCCCGACAAGGAGAAGCGCAAGAGTTTCATCAACATCCAGTTTATCCATAAAGAGTTCACTGCGCTCTTTATATTCTTTCTGACGACGTTCACTTTCATCAGCTTCCGTCATAATATCAACCTGCCATTCGGCTAGTTGCGAGGCCAAGCGAACATTTTGACCGCGACGGCCAATAGCAAGACTTAATTGATCTTCGCCGACCACAACATCCATGCGTCCTGCATCTTCATCAATAACCACTTTTGAAACACTAGCCGGCGCAAGCGCGCGAATAATGTAAGTCGCAGGATCTGGCGACCACTGAATGATATCAATTTTTTCGCCCTGAAGCTCTTCAACAACCGCTTGAACACGACTACCGCGCATACCAACGCAGGCGCCGACAGGATCAATACTTGGATCATTACTTGTAACCGCAATTTTCGCACGGCTTCCCGGGTCGCGACTTACGCCAACAATACCGATAACACCGTCATAAATTTCTGGAACTTCACCGGCAAATAATTTCGCCATAAAGTCTGGATGGCTTCTTGATAAGAAAATTTGTGGCCCTCTTGGTTCTTCACGAACATCAAGGATTATCGCGCGAACACGCTCACCATTACGAATATGTTCTCTCGGGATAAGCTGGTCGCGGCGAATAATCGCTTCTGCAGAACCAAGGTCTACAATTACATTGCCATATTCAACACGTTTTACAACGCCATTAATAAGATCACCGATTTTATCTTTATATTCTTCGAACTGACGGGCCCGTTCAGCTTCACGTACTTTTTGCACGATAACCTGCTTAGCCGTTTGCGCCGCAACACGGCCAAAGTCAATCGCCGGAAGCTCGTCTGCCAGAATATCGCCGATGGCAGCATCTTCTTTATACTGTCCAGCATCTTCAACGGTAATTTCTGTAGAATGATTTTCAACATTCTCAACAACCTCAAGAACCCGGTATAATTTAATATCACCTGTTTTGCGGTCAATATGAGCTTTAATCTCATTCTCCATACCATAACGCGAACGAGCCGCTTTTTGGATAGCCTCTTCCATTGCGCCGAGAACAATTTCTTTATCAATGCCTTTTTCCCGAGCCACCGCATCGGAAATTTGTAAAAGCTCTAATCTATTTGCGCTTACTGCTGTCATACTCTTAAGCTCCAGTATCTTAATATCGACCTATCAGGCCACTTATCATTCTTTATGGTTTTGCAGTAATGACCTATGATGGGTTAGCCGTAGCAGCGGCCGCCAATTCATCTGTCATTACCAATTTAGCTTTCTGGATATCATCAAAGTGAAGTTTATAAACTTCCCCTTCCACATCCAGTAAAATTAATTCATCTTCCACACCGAGTAACTTACCCCTAAAACGTCTTCTTTTATCAACCGCCTGGTCCATTTCCACTTTGGTCTCAAAACCTGCGTAATTAACAAAGTCTTTTAAGCGGGTCAGCGGACGGTCAAGTCCAGGGGAGCTGACCTCAAGCACATATTCACTATTAATCGGGTCTTCAACATCCATAATTACTGAAATATCACGGCTTATTTTCGCGCAAGCTTCAACGGTCATTGTGCCGTCTGCTGCTTCAGCCATTATCTGCAATGTTGACGCGCCACCACGCGGTGAGCTAAAAAGCTGAACGCGTACAAGTTCATAGCCCAAGCTATCGATAGTGGGCTCAATCAGGGCAGCAATTTTATCTGTCAACATGCTCGACATTAACTAGTTTCCAAAATAATTTTAGTACAAACAAAAAGGCAGGCCAGTGAAACACTTGCCCGCACCAAAATAATAACAATTTCAAGTGATTCGGATGGCTATATATATAGAGTAATATTTTAGAACTTCAAGTTCTTTATTTTGGGCCAAAATTAGGCCATGTTTATTATATTATTTTGTCGCTTTGCGGGATGTGCGAATAAACGTCATATAACTGCTTTTGCGACCCTGCTTAAGGGCTTTTTTCTCGTAGCGCGTTGAGGGCCAGTCATCCGGCCTATTATGCCAGTCATCAGGATGATCTGATTTCCAGTTAAAGTCGGGGTTTTCCATTAACCTTGCCAAAATCCAACGACAATAATCATGATGGTCTGTGCCTATTCGAAGCTCTGCATTATCTTTTAAGAGCCTTGATAGAACTTTTAAATTTCCCACACTGACAATGCGCCTTTTGTGATGACGTTTTTTGGGCCAGGGGTCGGGAAATAAAATAAACGCCCGTGAAATTACGCCGTCCGGCAAGGCATCCATTAAAAGGCGGGCATCATTCATAAAAAAACGGATATTGCTTAAGCCTTCCCGGTCCATGTGATCAACCATTCCCGAAACGCCATTTACAAATGGTTCGCAGCCAATAAATCCGACATCAGGATTGGCCTTAGCCTGCTCTATCAAATGCTCGCCCTTGCCAAAACCAATTTCAAGCCAAACTTCTTTTGGCTCATGGTCAAATAATTGGCTGACATCAATGGTTTCATTTTGCTCAAGCGAAATTGAATAGAGAGAAAAATATTTTTCCAGTCTAGCCGCGCTTGTTTTTTTTAGTGGTTTAGCAAGGCGCCGTCCGTAAACACGGCTGCCCTGAATGTCTTCTAGATCTTTCATTAGCTGATATTATTAGAATTCCGCCTTGAGTGCATTAACCAAATCAAGTTTTTCCCATGAAAAGCCGCCATCCGCTTCTGGATCACGTCCGAAATGACCATATGCCGCCGTTCTTTCATAGATAGGCTTGTTTAGGCCAAGATGTTCACGAATACCGCGCGGACTTAAGTCCATTACGGTCCCTAGAACCCTTTCAAGCTTTGCCGGATCAACATGACCGGTTTGATGGAAATCAACATAAAGCGATAATGGCTTAGAAACACCGATCGCATAAGCAAGCTGAATTGTGCAGCGATCTGCAAGACCTGCCGCAACAACATTTTTAGCAAGATATCTTGTCACATAGGCCGCTGAACGGTCCACTTTTGTCGGATCTTTTCCTGAAAACGCTCCGCCGCCATGCTGTGCCGCCCCGCCGTAAGTATCAACAATGATTTTACGGCCCGTAAGACCGGCATCGCCGTCCGGGCCACCAATAATAAACTGGCCTGTCGGATTAATATAAAGTTCTTCGTCGGCGGGCATCCATCCTTCAGGTAGTATCTTTTTAATATGCGGAAGAACGATATCACGCACACGGGCCTGACTTGTATCCGCGCTATGCTGGGTCGATACAACAACTGACGTTGCGCGTACTGGTTTACCATTTTCATATCTCAGGGTAACCTGACTTTTTGAATCTGGGCCTAATTCTTTAACATCGCTCGCATGGCGTTCGCCGGCCATGGATTTTAAAATTTTATGAGAAATATCCAAAGTAGCCGGCATTAACGATTCGGTTTCATTTGTCGCATAGCCAAACATAATGCCCTGATCGCCGGCACCTTCATCTTTATTACCGGACGCATCAACGCCCATGGCGATATCCGTTGACTGCTCGTGAACATGAACTTCAACGGCCATATTTTTCCAGTGAAAGCCGTCTTGCTCATAACCAATATCACGAACGGCACTCCGTGCCGCTTCTTCCATCACATCCTTTGTAATGCTTTCAGGGCCTCGTACTTCACCCGCTAATACAACTCTGTTTGTGGTGGTCAGTGTTTCAACGGCAACGCGCGACTGAGGATCTGCGGCCAGAAATTTGTCAACAATACAGTCCGATATACGGTCCGATACTTTATCCGGATGACCTTCAGATACGGATTCACTTGTAAATAAATAATTCTCTCTGCTCACGTTATTGCTCCTGGCTAATAATATTCATAAAGATTCTATTATATAAAGAAACCTTTATATATTGTTAACGGACAGTCTTATAACGACCTAATTTTAAAATCAAGTGATTATAATTGCTAATTTTTAAGAAAATTACGAATTATTGTTATGGCAGCGCTATAATTATCTTCGCTCGTTAGGCCAGATTTCTTTCTCGGAACTAGTCCGTGGTCGCCGTCAGTGACCCAACTTATGTTTATGTTTTTTGAAAGCGGGTATTTTTCAACCACTTCTTTCGATCCCATAACATCCCGTTCGCCCTGCAATATTAACGTCGGCGTCTTTATGTCGATTAAATGCTCAATCCTAGGCTTATCAATTTTTTTCGGTGCATAAAAGGGATATCCCAGCAGGATCAATCCCGAAACACTGCATTCATCAGCGATCATTGATGCCATTCGTCCTCCCATGGATTTACCGCCAATATATATCGCGCCCTTGTGGGTTTCTCTGGCTTTTGAGATAACCTGACGCCACGTTTCCAGTAATATTTTCTGACCGTTCGGTGGGCGGCGGCCATGACCATCTCTTCTTAGTGCCATATAAGGAAATTCAAACCTTAATATCCTGACGCCGGCGTCTGCCAAATGATCCGTAAAATAGTTCATAAATTCCGTGTCCATCGGCGCGCCGGCCCCGTGAGCAAAAATATACAAACTTTTTGCCTCATCCGGCCCGTTATATAACAGTGGGATATTATTCATTTTAGACAACTATTATATTGCCCTTTTCAATCAGGACATCGACGGATTGCAAGGATGCCCCGTTGCAGGGTCCCGCCACACAAAGTCCGTCTGATAATTGAAATAGCGCGCCGTGGGTATGGCACATCAGATATTTACCTGTTTTTTCCATAAATTTCCCCGCTTCCATATTGAGCGGCATTCCGGCGTGCGGACAATTATTGACGAAGGCAAAAACATCTCCCCCGTGACGTTGAATGAAAATATCATAAATATCACGGTCCGAACGGTAAGAAAATTCCTTAGCGCAGCCATCTTCTATGTCGTTGAGTGAACATAAAATATCGCCGACGCCCAGCCCGACATTTATAGCGCTTAGTTTAATCACTTGAAGGAAGCCAGCTCCCGATAGCGGCCATCCACGGGCGTACGGTCACTTTATCAAAAAGACCTGCTTTTGCGTAGGGGTCATTGGCAGCATATTCTTCAGCGGCTTGTTTGCTGTCGGCTTCAATAATAATCATGCTGCCTCTTGGTTTTGGATCATCGCTCTCCGTAAGCAGTGGACCGGCAATAAGAGTGATACCTTTTTCGTTTGCATAGGCCAAATGATCCGCCCTGACGCTCATACGAAGATCAAGACTGTTTTCTTTATCAAAAGCCGTAATTATAAATTGCATTTTATTTCCTTTTTATTTTTAAATTTCAGATACAAACGGTCTATTAAGTAGATCCGTAATAACCGTATCAACATCTTCACCTTCATGAAGAATATCATTCACAGCCATAACAATTGGCAAGTCAATTTGTTCCTCGCGGCATATTTTCGCAAGCACTGAGGATGTATGATACCCTTCAGCGACCGTTTTACGCCCCTCCATAAGTTCCGCAACAGTTTTCCCTTCGCCGATCGCAATCCCTAAAGACATATTCCTTGATTGGGTCGAAGAGCAGGTCAGTATTAAATCCCCAAGCCCGCAAAGACCCATCATGGTTGATCTGTCTGCGCCGTACCTCTCGCCAAAGCGAACCATTTCCGAAAGGCTTCTGGTGATTAGTGCGGCGCGGGCATTATCGCCCATTTTCTTGCCGGTAGTGACACCGCAGGCAATGGCAAAAACATTTTTCAGTGCACCGCCAATTTCAGCCCCCACCACATCACGCGATGCATATGGTCTAAAAGTTGGCTGACCAATTGCAGCGGAAAGTCTTGTGGTAATCTGTTGATATTTTGAGGCTATCGTTACCGCAGACGGTAACCCAAGAGCAACTTCACGGGCAAAAGTTGGCCCCGAAAGAACAACCAGCGGCGTTTTAGGTAATATTTCAGAGACAACTTCACTCATTATCTTACCGGTAGACTGTTCTATCCCCTTGGCACATAGTACGACCGCCGCCTTTTCGGATATAAGAGGTTTAAGCTCAACTAGTAAGGAGCGGACAAATTGCGCCGGCGTCACCACAAAAATAAACTCCGCGCTGGCAATTTTTGCGAGATCATTGGTCGCCGATATATCTTTCGAAAGCGTTACGCCTGGTAGGTAGGTTTCATTCTCATGTCTTTCGTTTATTGACGTCACGACGTCCTCTTCAAGAGCCCACAAGTTAACCTCGCACCCCGCATTTGCCGATAAATGCGCAAGCGCGGTTCCCCATGCCCCAGCACCAATGACGCTTATGCTCGTCTTTTGCTTAATATTATCTTCCATCAATTACCCGTCTTATTATTTTTATTACATTATGCTTTTACACCGGCCCCTATTGCGGGTGGTGCATCTGGATCAAGCGGCCACCTTGCGACCGCACTAACATCGAGCTCAGAAAATTGCTCTTCTTCGAATTTCTCTACCCCGACCCAGGCGATCATTGCTCCATTATCGGTGCAGAGCTCAAGTGGTGGCGCTTTTAATTTTAATCCTCGCCCCTCACATAATCCAGACAACTTTTCTTTTATCTTACTATTTGCTGCAACACCACCGGCTACCACCAACATATGGTCATTTAGCGGGTAATGTTCAAGATAATAATCAATGCCGTTTTTTACCCGGTCGATTATAGCATCTGTTAAGGCCATCTGAAAACTTGCCGCAAGATCGCAGATATCCGCTCTCGTTAACGTGCCGTCCTGTTCCGCCAGCAGCTTTTCTTTAGCGCGCACCACTGCCGTTTTAAGGCCGGAAAATGAAAAATTACTGCCCGGCTTTCCTTTAAGTGGTCTTGGAAATTTAAACCGAGAACTATCGCCCTTCAGCGCCGCTTTTTCCACAGCCGGACCGCCGGGATAATCCAGACCAAGAATTTTAGCCGTTTTATCAAACGCTTCGCCCGCCGCATCGTCAATAGTTGTGCCAAGCCGTTCATAATCACCGACCCCCTTAACGACGAGAAGCTGACAGTGTCCTCCTGATACAAGAAGCAGCAAATAAGGAAACTCTATTTCTTCCGTCAGCCGAATAGATAGCGCATGTCCCTCAAGATGATTTACGCTGATAAGCGGCAGGTTTTTTGAAAAAGCGATAGCTTTCGCTGTCATCAGCCCGACCATTACCCCGCCGATTAAGCCAGGGCCAGAAGTCACTGCAATCGCCGACAAGTCGTCTAGCTCTACTTTTGCCTTGCCAAGTGCTTCACGAACAAGGCCATTCAGATGGTCAATATGCGAACGCGCGGCAATTTCCGGCACAACGCCGCCATATGGTTTATGCTCTTCAAGTTGGGTTAGAATAATGTTGGCAAGAATTTCTTTTTCACTTGAAACAATAGCAACTGCCGTTTCATCGCAACTACTTTCAATGCCCATAATAAGTGAAGGAGAATTATTAATATTTTTTATCATCTTTGCTGGCTTCGTATTTGAATTTCCATTAAACCTTATAACATAAACATTTAAATATACTAATGGCTCTAACATTTGGACAACACCAGTGCAAGAAACAGTTCTCAGTAACGACAGAAATTCCCTTATAATAGGCACCCGCGGTAGCAAGCTTGCCCTTGCCCAGGCCTATGAAGTCAAAGCCTTGTTAATCGACGCTCATGATCATTTAAACGATGATAATATTGAAATTAATGTTATGTCGACCCGTGGCGACCGCGTTCTCGATAGAAATTTAAGTGAAATTGGCGGCAAGGGACTGTTTACCGAAGAAATTGAACTGGCGTTAGAAAAAGGTGATATTGATATCGCCGTCCATTCCCTAAAAGACATGCCAACCAAATTGCCAGCCGGACTGGAACTCGCCTGTTATTTGCCCCGTGAAGATGTTCGCGATGCTTTTCTTTCAAGCAAGGCATCTTCTTTGGGAGATCTTCCACAAGGGGCCGTTGTCGGTACATCATCATTAAGACGAAAGGCCCAGGCCCTTGCCCTGAGACCAGACCTTGAAATAGTCAATTTTCGAGGAAACGTACAAACCAGACTACAAAAGCTTGATGATAAAGTAGCCGATGCGACGTTTCTTGCGATGGCCGGCTTAAATCGCCTGGCCATTAATGACGACCGAATTAATCCCGTTGAAACAGCTGACATCCTGCCCGCCGTTGCCCAAGGGGCCATTACAATTGAAATTGCCTCCCATAACAATGAAATGATGACACTGCTTGCACCGCTTAATCATAAAGAAACCGAACTTCGGGTTCGTGCCGAACGACATATGCTAGATATTCTAGACGGATCATGCCGAACACCGATCGCCGGCCTTGCCACAATAGACGGTGACGTCATGACGTTAAAGGGACGCGTTCTAGATGATGACGGAAATATGGATTTTTATGATGAAGTCAGCGGGGATAAAAATAATCCCGAAGCCATTGGCGAGAAATTAGGACAACTCTTAAAATGCGCTTCCTCTTAACCCGCCCTAGCTACGACAACGAAGTGCTCGCCAAAATGCTCGGCAAATTAGGTTTTGACACTAGTCTAGACCCGGTTATTAATATTAAACACCTCCCCCTTCCAGACCTTAAAATAGCAGATTATCAAGGGCTTATTTTTACGAGCACCAATGGTGTTATCGCCTTTATAGAGCAAGCTCCCCTGACCGACATTCCCCTTTTTACTGTTGGCGATAAAACAGCCGAAATGGCCCAAAAGTCCGGATTTACCAATGTCATAAACGCAGGCGGTGACGTGGAAAAGTTGTCCCGCACAATTATCAACAATGCTGACCCGGCAAACGGCCCGCTATTATATCTTAGGGGGGCCCATATTGCAGCAGATTTAAATCAACGTCTGGAAGAGGCTAATTTTACTGTAAAAAGCAGCATTATATATGAAGCGGTTCCATCAGAAATCTTACAAAGCCAGACAATAAATCACCTTAAAAAGAGCACCATTGACTATATCCCCTTTTATTCCCGGCGAAGCTCGCTTATATTCATAGAGTTGATAAAAAAAGCCGGTCTAGAAAGTTGTCTTTCAAATGTTTCGGCCCTTTGTTTAAGTCCAACCATTGAAAAGCAGATAATGCATATGCCTTGGAAGGAAATATTGACAACGGAAAAGCCAACCCAAAAGGATCTTTTTAAAATGATCAATGTTGAGCTTAAAGGATAAGTCATAATGAGCAAAAATGAAAAAGAGCCGCCAGAGAAAATTGTTGATAAAAAAACAGTTATTAAAAAAACGGCTGGATTAAAAAAACCAACCGCTGAAAACGACACAAAAAAAGCCAACTGGCCTGTCAAAATTTTGTCCGTGCTTGTGCTTTTTATTGGCGGCGCGCTAAGTAGTCTTTATTTTCTGCCCGACCTTAAGGAGCGCTTACCGATTATTGCTGAGTGGGTTGGTGAAAATAGTACCGTTGATATTGCAGCCATTAATCAGCGCATCACAAACCAACAGGCCGAAATAGAAGCCCTTAAACAAAAATCCCTTGTACAGGATAATCTATTAAGCCAACTTTCTGGCCAAACAGAAGACAAAATCCCGGCTGAACTGATTACACGTATTGAAACTCTGGAACAAAGCCTTGGGACCGTCCCCGAAGTTGTTTCTGGACAGCAAGATAATTCCCAATCCACGCGCATCGATTTGTTGCTGAGCCGGATGAGCCAACTTGAAGCATCGTTTATTCCGCTTAGTAAAAACATGATCGATGCCGCTAGCGCAGAAAAAGAACGCCAGACTTTAAGTGATACCAATGCGGCTCTTTTCTTACAAATTGACGATCTTGGAAGTCGTCTTTTGAATGTTGAGACCATTGTCGCGAAAGATAATTCAGGCCTCCTTATTAATATAAAAGTTGCCGAATTAAAAAGAAAAGTTATCGCAGGCACCCTATATGATGGTGAACTAATCACTTTAACAAGCCTGCTTGATGACAGCGGAGTGGCCATAAATCCCCGCTTTAAAACATCGCTGGATTACCTCGGCGAAAAGGCGACCACGGGCATTGTTACACCGGATCAGCTGCGAAATGATTTCAATGATTTAATTCCTCAGTTACTCAGCGTTTCTGATATCACACCATCCGGACCATGGTGGCAAAATATGTTAAACAGTGTAGGCAACCTTATCTCTATTCGCAAAACTGACGGCACGTCTTATAATGAAGCAGGGCTCGACGGCTCCATAAGCAATATTGAAAGTTGGCTTGGCCGCGGCGATATCAAAGCGGCGCTTAATAGTGTTCTAAACCTGCCCGGCGGCACACAAACCGCTCTTGAAAATTGGATATCTGATGCAAAGAGGTGGACCCAATCTGAAGACGCCATTAGTGATCTTGAGATAATAGCCGCACAAAGCTATTTAAGGACAGATGCACAATGATCAGACTTACCGGTTATATTGTCCTAGCCGTTTTTATTGCCTTATGTGCCGCATGGATTTCTTCAAATCCAGGGCAAGTGCTCATCACCTGGCAAGGATGGGAAGTGCGCTTTTCAGTAACCGTGTTTGTTTTTATAGCACTGCTTTACGCCTTTGTTATTTGGGCCATTTTATGGCTTATGAAACGACTGAATATATTTGCCTTTCTTTTGAGCCCGAAACGGCTTGCTGCAAAAAGAGCAAAAGCAGAAAGTGATCTTGATCAAGCTTGGTCTGAATATGCTCTTGGTGACTATAAAGAAGCCCTTAAATTAGGCCTTCGCGCCAAAGCAAAGCTGGGCGAAGACCATAATGTGCTCAGACTGCTTGCAAGCGCGACACAAAAATTGCCAGATGAAAAAAATCCTTATATGGAAAAGTTGGCTGGTTCAGAAAAAAGTGCCGTCTGGGCGAAGAAACAGGATCTTGATCAATATCTTGAGCAAAAACGATGGGCCGAAGCAAAGAAGCTAGTGCAGAAAATGATCCTTATCCATCCCAAAAGCCACTATTTACTGGAGCTTGACTTTCTACTCTGCGCGCGACTCGGCAACTGGCAGGAGGCAAACACCGCTCTGCAGAATGCCTTTAAGCAAAAGTCGGCCATAACGCTGAAAAATAAAAAGCACTATAAAGCCGTTATTGATTACTGCCTCTCGCTGGAGGAAAAAGCTGCCGGTAAAAAATCCGAAACGCTGGACTTGTTAAAGTCGTCCCTTAAAAGTGAACCTTCCTTTTCACCGGCGGCCATTGCAGCCGCGCGATGTTATTTGGAACAGGATGACAAAAAGTCCGCTGAAAAAATATTAACCGCCATCTGGAAAATAGCCCCTAATAAAGAGCTCGCCGATATAATTATTGAGCTTTACCCGCTTGAAAGTAGTGCCGAAACCTTCCGGCGCATTAAAAAGCTTTGCGATAGTGCAGTTGATTTCGTGGAAAGTCAGCACCTACTCGCAAAAAGTGCTATTGCAGCCGAACATTGGCCAGAAGCGAGAAGTGCTCTTGAATTAATCATTAATTCCAATCAAGCATCAAAGGCAACTTATCAACTTTTTGCGCACCTCGAGATAAAGCAAAAAAATGATGATGTGGCAGCAAATAAATATCACGCGTTATCCGTATCAGCAGATGAAGATCACAGCTGGAAATGCGAATCATGTTATAATGTGAGCGCCCACTACCTACCGCTCTGTAAGAAATGCTCAGAATTCAATACCATTTCTTGGTTTAATTAGTCTATATTTTACAACCTTTTGTAAGTTTTTATATTAAAATTAACACTTTTTTGATCTCTATCAAGTTTAATTCTCCGAAAATGCCTATGCATAAAGAGAAAAATAACCCCACAGAGGATCAAGAAAATGAATTCTCCTACACCAATTGCCAAACTAATATTAATGGCATCAACATCACTAGCCTTTTCAGCATCTTTTGCTGCAAATGCACAAGAAGCAGATAGCCTCGCTGACGCCATTAGCGGCGGCGAGGCCTATATCGACGCAAGATACAGACTGGAAAGTGTCTCACAGGAAAATTTAACTGAAAATGCCCTTGCCAATACACTGCGTACGAAGCTCGGTTATAAAACCGGTATTTGGAAAGGCTTGTCTGGCGTTATCGAATTTGAACATTCCGCAGAAGTCGCTGGCGGTGATTATAACAACACCATTAACGGTAAAACGGACTATCCCGTCATTGCAGATGCTAACCATACTGAAGTTAATCAGGCATATTTGGCTTATACCGGCATGGACAAAACAACCGTTGCTGTTGGTCGTCAGGCCCTAAATCTAGGCACTCAGCGTTTCGTCGGAACTGTTGGCTGGCGTCAAAATGATCAGACATTTGATTCTGCTGCCATTATTAACAACTCAATAGAAGATCTGACTGTCGTTTACGGCTATGTTTGGAACGTGAACCGAATTTTCGGTAACGATCATCCCGCAGGCGATCTGGAAACTAAAACAAATGTTTTAGACGTGACCTATAAAGGCATCAAAGGCTTAACTATTAATTCTTATGGCTTGATGATTGATCTTGATATGGCTGGCGTAAAAGGCCTAAACAGCAATACATTCGGTATACGGGCCAGTGGCTCCCAAGACTTGGACGGCGGCACAAAAATTCTCTATGCCGCTGAATATGCAACACAATCAGACGCCGCTAATAATCCTGTCGATTATTCAACAAAATATTATAATTTAGAAGCTGGCGTAGTCTTCCAAGGGATAACCCTTAAAGGCGGTATTGAAACATTGGGCAGTGATGGTGGCGCCAAGTCCTTCACTACTCCTCTTGCGACACTTCATAAGTTCAATGGTTGGGCTGATAAATTCCTCGGTACACCAGCGAATGGTCTTCGTGATCTATATGTAAATGCTGCTTATGCCGTCAAAGACACTGGCACAGCCATGGACGGAACAACTTTAGCCGTCATATATCATGATTTTAAATCTGATGTTGGTAGTCTTCACTATGGTTCAGAGTGGGATGCGTCCATCGCAACTAAAATTGACAGATATAACGTGCTGTTTAAATTCGCCAAATATAATGCGGATGCTTTCAGCGTGAATACAACTAAATTCTGGGTGCAAGTCGCCACAAAATTCTAATATTTCATATCTAAATATCTAATACCTGCCGTCGCCCTTAACTGGGCGGCGGTTTTTTTATTAGTCATAAAAAATGATTTCATCTTTGCTTGAAAGACAGTCCGGGTTTGGGCATTCATCCGTTCCATGGCGAGAACAAATCCCGGCGACATCCGAATCACAAAAACCGCACAGCGCCTTTACTTGTGGCAAGATGACCGCATCCTTGCGGATTTCAAAGCCCTTTTGTTTAAACTTCTTCAAGGTCCTCGAGAATGTTTCCGGCTTCATATCCAAATATGAGGCGATCAGTGACTTATCGTAGGGAAGCTCAACCATATCTGGAACCCGTCCCTGCTCAAGCAGTAGTTTAAGTAAAAACCACCCCACTCTTTCAGTAGCCGATTTTAGTCGTATACTTTCAAGTCCCTGAATAAGAAGCTGTGAATGGACCGACATGGCCGTTAATACATTGATAGCAAGGGCATTATTCGATTTGACATTTTCCCTTATAATAGGGGCTGGCATCGTTAAAATTTGTGCGCTTTTGGCCACTTGGGCGCTAACGGGAAACGGCGCATTTAAAAACACCGCCGATTCTGCAATCATATCGCCGCTGGTCAGCATCTGAACGATGGTTTCCTCGCCATTTGAATTACCTTTATAAAGCTTAACCCAGCCATCAAGGATAATATAAAGCCTATTTGGAAGCTCCCCTTCCAGAAACAGCAATTTGCCCTTTTTATAGCTGCCTACGGAAGCATTTCTAAACAGGTCTGCCAGAGTAGGTTCCGGAAGTCCCTTAAAGAGTGGGAGTGTCTGTATAAATTCCTGTTGCTTTGCGGAAAAGCTGTTAAGCCCCACATAAAGCCGATCCGTTTTTTCTTCTGGTTTTTCGGTCTTTTGCTCATCCGTTAATAATGTAGCGACCAAATCCGTTTCAACATTATGCATTAAATCAATTTTTTGTGACACCAGATCATACCAGTCCTGGGGCGAAATATCGAAGCTACTGCCATTTTTCTCATCTTGAAGTGTCTTATGCATTTCATCAATTTTTTTGACAGAATAGTCATTCATATATCGGCTATAACAGGCTTTCTGGCTTGGCGTTGCCAGCGCCATAAAGGTATCCATATAGCTATCTTGTTCAGAGATAAGAAAACTATAATTATTAATAAACTCTTCGTTGGAAAATGAATTAGTAACGAGGCCCCTTATGCCTAAGGCCCTTTCCCTGCCAATGCGTTCTTTAAGATTAAGGAAATTTGAATAGGCGCTGACATGGGTCGAATCGTGGTCGGGATCATTAAGAGCAACTTCGATCATTAAATCAATAATTGGGCCAATAATTTTATGGCTATAAACAGAAATACTGTCCGTAGCACTTATCTCTTTAGTTAAAACTAAATCACGCTGGGTAGATATTTTTTTAATTTCATCAAGAACATTGGCAATTTTTTTATCCATGCCGTCTTCGAGCTTACCCTCTTTCTTCCACTGCGGAAGTTTGGCCGTAAGCTCTTCAACTGTATAGTTACTTTCCAGAAATTTCTGGCGGATTCCTTCTTCATCAAGGGCCAAATTACTAGACAAATGAAGGATAACGCAGCCACGCTCCTTCTGCATTTCATGCATAATCCGTCCCAAGGGAATCAGCGATTCTTTCATAAATATTACTTCCCTGTGTGTACCCCAAACACATCATTACAGCCCATTTAACAGAATAATTCCATAAACATTCAATGTAAAGCGTCCTCTTTTAATGTTTAATATATTAAATTTAATTATAAAAACGTTAAATTGAGAGTTTTAAAGACCAAACTTGATCTTGGTCAAATATTTTATTTCGCTTCGTGGCAATCTATCCCAGACTAAATGGACAATTTCATTTTAAAGAAAGGCGGAGGCAATGAATGCTCTCAATGTTACATCAGGCGAACAGAAACGTGCCCTAACAACTAGTACGCTCGCTTTTACCGTATGTTTTGCTGTATGGACTATCTTTTCCATAATCGGCATAAAAATCAAAGCAGAGCTCGGACTTAGTGATACTGAGTTTGGATTACTGGTAGCGACACCTATTTTAACCGGCTCACTGAGCCGTATTTTTCTCGGTGTTTGGACAGACCAATATGGTGGGCGACTGGTTTTCAGCTTGCAAATGATCATTACTGCCGTAGCAGCATACCTGCTTACTAAAGTATCAACTTATCCGATGTTCCTGCTTGCCGCCCTTGGCCTTGGCCTTGCCGGCGGTAGTTTTGCAGTGGGTATCGCATATGTATCAACTTGGTATCCATCAGAAAAACAAGGTACTGCCCTTGGTATTTTCGGCATGGGTAATGTCGGTGCTGCCGTAACAAACTTTGGTGCTCCTATTTTACTCGTTGCAATGGGCGGCGCCTGGCAAGGTGTGGCACAGGTTTATTCCATAATTCTTCTTATCACTGGCGTTTTGTTTTACATCGTAACAAAAGATGATCCCGCCCTTCGGCGCCGTAAAGCAGAAGGCATTAAACACGCCACTTTCATGGAGCAAATGGAACCTCTGAGAAATCTGCAAGTTTGGCGTTTCTCACTCTATTACTTCTTTGTATTCGGCGCCTTTGTTGCTCTTGCTCTTTGGCTACCACGTTATTATGTGGGCGCTTACGGACTTGAACTTGGTACGGCCGGCATGCTAGCCGCTGCTTACGCCCTTCCGGGTAGTATCTTCCGCGCTCTTGGCGGTTATCTATCCGACATAATCGGCGCAAGGCGCGTCATGTACTGGACCTTCGTTGTATGTGTTGCCTGTACATTTATCATGTCATATCCGTCCACTGATTATAACATTGCTGGTATTCAGGGCCCTGTAGAATTTAACATTACAATTCCTCTTTGGGCATTTGTATCGCTTACTATTGTGCTTGGCTTCTTCATGTCCCTTGGTAAAGCGGCAGTATATAAACATATCCCTGTTTATTACCCGAACCACGTGGGTTCCGTAGGCGGCATTGTCGGCCTTATTGGTGGACTTGGTGGCTTTTGTCTACCGATCGCCTTTGGTTATATGAATGACGTTATTGGAATTTGGACCAGCTGTTTCATGCTGCTTACCCTTCTTATCGGTATAGCGCTTCTTTGGATGCATGTTTCAATTGTTCGAATGGACAAAAAATCATCTCCCGAACTTCGCGGACCAAGATATTTGCCTGAGCTAGAAGCGCTCATGAAAGAAAGCGAAGAACTACAAGAAAAAACAGCGGCTATACGCAAACAAAGCGAAGCTGTTATCAGTCAAATTAAACAAGAAACTTGAAAAAGGACTAACTCATGGCACAAGATCTAAAAAATTGGAACCCGGAGGACGAGGCACAGTGGAACTCCACTGGCAAAGCCATTGCCACTCGTAACCTGTGGATTTCCATCCCAAGCCTGCTCTGCGGCTTCGCCGTCTGGCTCTATTGGGGCATTATAACTATTCAAATGCTTAACCTGGGGTTCCCGATTGCAAAATCAGAACTCTTTACTCTGGCCGCTATTGCCGGCTTAACCGGTGCAACGCTCCGTATCCCGAGCACCTTCTTTATTCGTCTTGGCGGCGGTCGAAATACAATCTTTTTCACCACAGCCTTGCTGATGATCCCGGCAGTTCTCGCTGGTTTTGCTTTGCAGGACATTAATACTCCTCTTTGGCAATGGCAGCTTCTTGCTTTCCTATCTGGCCTTGGTGGCGGTAACTTCGCCTCATCAATGTCAAACATAAGCTTCTTCTTCCCGAAGAAAGTTCAAGGTTTGTCACTTGGTTTAAATGCAGGTCTGGGTAACTTTGGTGTAACAACCATGCAAATCCTTGTGCCGCTCTTTATGACATTCGGTATCTTTGGTGGTGATCCTATGGATCTGGTTAATACTTCCGGTACTCTGATCGGCAAAATTCCGGCTGGAACGGACACATATATCCATAACGCTCCCTGGTTATGGTTATTATTCCTCGTGCCGCTTGCCTTCGCTGGTTGGTTCGGAATGAACAACATCGTTGATGATCATGTGTCGCCTAATGTTGGCAATCCGGTTTCAGTATTCGTGAAAATTACGATTATGCTTCTTATTGGTTTTGCTGCAGCTGGTATCGGCTACTGGTTAATGCTGCCAAGCCTTAATAACGGCCTTCCAACTTCCGGCATTGGCTTAAGCAAATGGGTTGTGCTGCCGATCGTTATTATAATGACCGTTTATGCGCTTAAAATGATGCCTGGAGAACTGGGCAAGAACCTGAAACGCCAATATAAAATCTTTAACAACAAGCACACATGGGCCATGACCGTTATCTATACCATGACCTTTGGCTCATTCATCGGCTACTCAGCCGCATTCGGGCTATCCATTAAAGTGATCTTCGGCTTTCAGCATCTTGATGTGGGCGGCGTGATGACACATGATATGGTCAATCCAAATGGACCAAGTGCACTTATGTTTGCCTGGACAGGCCCTTTCATTGGCGCCCTAATACGTCCAGTTGGAGGCATGATTGCTGATAAATTTGGTGGCGCACGCGTAACTCAATATGTATCTATTGTTATGATTGCAAGTGCTCTTGGTGTCGCTTACTATATGAAAATGGCATATGTATCTGCAACACCTGAACAATATTTCTGGCCCTTTATGGCATTGTTCCTCGTGCTATTTACCGCAACAGGTATTGGCAACGGTTCAACCTTCAGAACAATTGCCGTCGTGTTTGACAGAGAACAGGCAGGTCCGGTTCTAGGATGGACATCAGCGGTTGCTGCTTATGGTGCCTTCATCATCCCTCAAGTGTTCGGTGAAGAAATGGCCGCGACAACTCCTGAAAATGCCCTTTACGGATTTGCCGCTTTCTACTTCCTCTGTGTGCTGATTAACTGGTGGTTCTACCTCCGTCCGGACGCATATGTGAAAAATCCATAAGGTGAAATAATAATCCCCAAATTGAAAATGTTATCATTGCCATAAAGAGTAAAAATAATACTCTTTATGCTTTCTGTGGACTTTGTGTTCTGGTAAGCTGGTGGTTTATCCCCTGGCCGGAATATTTAGGCAAGTCCGCAAACTGAATAAAACTGTAATACTCATTAACTAAAGAGAGAATATAAAAATGAGCCACTTTATTGACCGACTAGCCTTCTTCACGAAAAGTAAACCTGAGACCTTCGCAGGAGGTCACGGCATAACTACCAGTGAAGACAGAACCTGGGAGAAAGATTACCGAGGCAGGTGGGCTCATGACAAAATCGTCCGCTCTACCCATGGCGTGAACTGCACAGGTTCTTGTAGCTGGAAAATTTATGTAAAAGGCGGTCTGGTTACCTGGGAAACTCAACAAACCGATTATCCCAGAACCAGAAACGACCTTCCAAACCATGAACCGCGAGGTTGCTCCAGAGGGGCTAGCTACAGCTGGTATCTTTATAGTTCTGCCCGGGTTAAATACCCGATGATCAGAAGCCGCCTGTTAAAATTGTGGCGCGAGAGAAAAAATGTCTACCGCGATCCTGTTGTCGCTTGGGAAAATATTGTTGAAAATCAAGACAAAGCAAAATCATACAAATCAGCCCGTGGTCTTGGTGGATTTGTCCGGGCTGAGTGGGATGAGGTCAATGAAATTATCGCGTCGGCTAATATCTTTACAGCTAAAAAATATGGCCCCGATCGTATCATTGGCTTCTCCCCCATTCCAGCAATGTCGATGATATCATATGCAGCGGGCAGCCGTTATTTATCATTAATCGGTGGCACATGCATGAGCTTCTATGACTGGTATTGTGATTTACCACCCTCCTCGCCACAAACCTGGGGTGAGCAAACAGACGTGCCTGAAAGTGCCGACTGGTATAACTCTTCCTATATTATCGCCTGGGGCTCAAACGTACCGCAAACCAGAACACCTGACGCCCATTTCTTCACCGAAGTTCGCTACAAAGGCACAAAAACAGTGGCCGTCACTCCGGATTATAGTGAAGTTGCCAAGCTTAGTGATCTTTGGCTTAACCCGCGTCAGGGAACAGATTCAGCCATGGCTATGGCTTTCGGCCATGTGATCCTCAAAGAATTTCATGTTGATGGCAAAAGCGAATATTTTGATGAATATTGCCGGCTTTATTCCGATATGCCATTCCTTGTTCGTCTTGATGAAACAGAAGGCGGGCTGGTCGCAGGGCGTACGCTTCGCGCTGCTGATTTTGAAGATAACATGGGTCAGGAAAATAATCCTGAATGGAAAACTGTCCTTTATGACACCAAAACCAATGAATTAACTGTGCCAACCGGCACCATCGGTTCGCGCTGGGGCGAAGAGAAAAACTGGAACCTGGAATCGAAGAATTTATCAAACGGCGAAGATATATGGCCGGAAAAATCCTTTATCAGCCAGCATGACGAAGTGGTTGATGTCTGTTACCCTTATTTTGGTAATCAGGAGCATGAGCAGCCGATTTTCAGCCACACTGATCACGACAGCGTACTCAAGCATAGAATCCCGGCCCGTAAAATCAGCACAAAGGACGGCGACGTCCTTGTCGCTACAGTATATGATCTTATGGTCGCTAACTACGGCGTTGATCAGGGTCTCGGCGGCGATAGCATTGCCAAGGATTTTGATGATGACGCCCCTTATACCCCGGCATGGCAGGAAAAAATTACCGGTATTTCCCGCGAGAAAATTATTGCGGTAGCCCGCGAATTTGCCCTCAATGCCGATAAAACAAAAGGCCGCTCTATGGTCATCCTCGGAGCCGCCATAAACCATTGGTATCATATGGATATGACCTACCGCGGCATCATCAACATGCTCGTCATGTGTGGCTGTATCGGTAAATCAGGTGGCGGCTGGGCCCATTATGTGGGTCAGGAAAAGCTCCGTCCGCAAACCGGCTGGCAGCCGCTCGCGTTCGCTCTTGACTGGAACAGACCGCCTCGCCATATGAACTCTACATCCTTCTTCTATAGTCACGCCGGTCAGTGGCGTTATGAAAAACTCGGCCTCGATGAAATTTTGTCACCGCTTGCCAATAAGGATGACTGGAAAGATTATTCGCTCATTGACTGTAACGTACGTTCCGAACGCATGGGCTGGTTACCATCAGCACCGCAGCTCGAGGAAAACCCGTTAGAGCTTACCAAACTGGCAAAAGAAGCCGGCAAAACATCGGCTGAATATATTGCCGGCCGCTTGCAGGATAGATCGCTGCGCATGTCATGCGAGGCTCCAGACAATCCGAAAAACTTCCCAAGAGTAATGTTTGTCTGGCGTTCCAATATCATCGGCTCCAGTGGTAAAGGCCATGAATATATGCTGAAATATTTGCTCGGTACCCAAAATAGTGTGTTGGGCAAAGATTTGGGCCAGCGCGGCATGCCAAAACCGACCGAAGTTGATTGGGTTGATGATGGACCGGAGGGCAAGCTTGATCTTCTGGTGACACTCGATTTCAGAATGTCAACAACCTGCGTTTATTCAGACATCGTTCTGCCATCTGCCACATGGTATGAGAAAAATGATCTTAATACGTCGGATATGCATCCATTTATTCATCCGCTTAGCCGTGCCGTTGATCCGGCGTGGGAAAGCCGTAGTGACTGGTATATTTATAAAGGTTTAGCAAAGACCTTTTCCAAACTCTGTGTCGGACATTTGGGCGAGGAAACCGATGTGGTTGCCCTCCCTATCCTTCATGATACACCGGGCGAGCTTGCCCAGGCCACGGATACAAAAGAATGGTATAAAGGTGAAGTGGACGCTATTCCCGGAAAAACCATGCCCAACTATGTGGAGGTGGTCAGAAACTATCCTGATACTTATAAGAAATTCACAGCTCTCGGGCCGCTCATGACCAAAATCGGTAATGGCGGTAAAGGGATATCCTGGAATACTGAAACCGAATATAAATTCCTCGGCGAGTTAAACAACGTGGTTACGGAAGATGGCGTATCAAAGGGTCTGCCACGTATCGAAACCGATATTGATGCGGCGGAAATAGTGCTTTCCCTTGCTCCTGAAACCAACGGGGCCGTGGCGGTTAAAGCATGGGAAGCTCTGGAGAAATTCACCGGGCGTGAGCATCAACATCTTGCCATGCCTAAAGCGGAAGAAAAAATCCGCTTCCGCGATATTCAGGCTCAGCCACGGAAAATCATTTCTTCGCCAACCTGGAGTGGCCTTGAAGATGAACATGTAAGCTATAACGCGGGTTACACCAATGTGCATGAGCTTATTCCGTGGAGGACGCTCACCGGGCGCCAGCATTTCTATCAGGATCATAACTGGATGCGCGATTTCGGAGAGGGATTCTGCGTCTATAAGCCGCCGATTAACACCAAAACCCTTAAACCGGTGCAGGAAAAATTCAGTAACGGTAACAAAGAAATTACCCTTAACTGGATTACACCACATCAAAAATGGGGCATTCACAGCACCTATTCTGAAAACCTGTTGCTGCTGACATTAAGTCGCGGTGGTCCGGTTGTCTGGATCAGTGAAAATGACGCCCGCAAAATTGATGTGGAGGATAACGACTGGGTTGAATTTTATAACACCAATGGTGCCATCGCCGCCCGTGTCGTCGTCTCCCAACGGGTTATGGACGGCATGTGCATGATGTATCACGCACAGGAAAAAATTATTAATACTCCCGCCGCCGAAACATCGGGCAAACGTGGTGGTATTCATAACTCTGTTACCCGTACGGTGGTTAAACCAACCCATATGATTGGCGGTTATGCCCAGCTTTCCTACGGATTTAACTATTATGGAACCGTTGGATCAAACCGGGACGAGTTTGTGTTGGTAAGAAAAATGAATGAAATTGATTGGCTGGATGAGCCCACCAATGAACAGGTTGATTCCAGAGGCCTGTTAAGTCACGAGGAGTTAGCATAATGAAATTACGTGCTCAAATTGGAATGGTGCTAAACCTGGATAAATGTATCGGCTGTCACACCTGTTCAGTAACCTGTAAAAACGTATGGACAACCCGCGAAGGGGTTGAATATGCATGGTTTAATAATGTTGAAACAAAACCGGGTATTGGTTATCCGCGCGACTGGGAAAATCAGGATAGATGGAATGGTGGCTGGGTTCGCCTTGGCAATGGAAAAATAAAGCCAAAACTTGGTGGTAAATTCCGTATTCTTTCCAAAATATTTGCCAACCCCGATCTGCCGGAAATTGATGATTATTACGAGCCTTTCACATTTGAATATGAAAGGCTGCAAAAATCACCTGAGGTCAATACACCACCTACGGCCCGCATTCATTCGGTGCTTACCGGCGAGATGATGGGTAAGCCAGAGTGGGGCCCTAACTGGGAAGAACTTCTTGGCGGTGAATTTTCAAAACGCTCCGAAGATTATAACTTTAAAGACATTGAAAAAGAGATATACGGCGATTACGAAAAAACATTTATGATGTATCTGCCGAGGCTCTGTGAACATTGTCTGAACCCGGCTTGTGTCGCTTCGTGCCCTAGTGGTGCGATCTATAAACGCGAAGAAGACGGCGTTGTGCTTATTGACCAGGATAAATGCCGCGGTTGGCGTATGTGCGTCAGTGGCTGTCCTTATAAGAAGATTTACTTTAACTGGAATAGTGGTAAATCGGAAAAATGCACCTTTTGCTATCCACGCCTCGAATCGGGGGATCCGACAGTATGCTCGGAAACCTGTGTTGGGCGTATTCGTTATCTTGGTGTTTTCCTTTATGATGCTGATAAAATCGAAGCCGCTGCATCCGTTGAAAATGATCAAGATTTATATCAGGCGCAGCTTGATGCTTTCCTCGATCCTGCCGATCCGGCGGTTATTGATGAAGCTAAAAGGATTGCCATGCCGGGTAGCTGGATTAAAGCCGCTCAAAACAGTCCGGTTTATAAAATGGCCAAGGAATGGAAAGTGGCATTCCCGCTTCATCCTGAATACAGAACTTTACCGATGGTATGGTATATTCCGCCACTGTCGCCGGTTCAATCGGCTCTGGAAGAAGGCAAGCTTTTATCCAATGGTGCGGTTCCTAAAACAGATGATCTGAGAATCCCGGTTAAATATCTAGCCAACATGCTTACAGCCGGTAAAACAGAACCTGTGGATTTTGCCCTGAGGCGGATGATGACTATGCGTGAATATATGCGTGAACTCACTGTTGAGGGTACTAAAAACCATGACCTTCTTGCAGAGGTAGGCCTTGATGAAGATACTGTTGATGACATGTACCGCATTATGGCTATTGCCAATTATGAGGACCGCTTCGTCATTCCGACAAACCACCGTGAATATGCCGGCAAAACACCATTTGATAATGATATCGCCTTCGAATCAAGGGCGTCATGCGGGTTTAGCTTTGGTAATGACTGTTCCGGCGGTGAAGGTCGAATTAACTTGTTCTCCTCACCAACTCACAGAAATACCATGAGTGGTAAAGTAAGGAGAGAAAGATGAGAACCTTTAAAATAATAGGTATGTTGCTTTCTTATCCGAAGCAGCCGCTGATAGATAATATGGCAGAAATCGAGCAGGTGCTTAAATCAGAGGCCCTGCTGCCCACGCGGGCAATGAAAAAACTGCTCAAATTCACCGAATATGTCAAGCAGAGCGATTTATACGAATTACAGGAAGAATATGTGGAACTGTTTGATAGAGGGCACGCCCACTGTCTGCATATGTTTGAACATATCCATGGTGAAGGCCGCGATCGCGGTCAGGCCATGGTAAACCTGATCGAAAGTTATGCCGAACGCGGCTTTTATATGGCTGAGGGCGAACTTCCCGATTATCTTCCGCTCTTTTTGGAATATTTATCATGCTGCCCTGCCGAGGAAGCGATTGATCTAATTGGTGATCCGATAAATGTTGTCGCCACCATTGGTGTTAAGCTGAAAAAGAGAGACAGTCTTTATTATATTTTGTTTGAAGCCATGCAGTCTCTGGCCAAAGCAAAAGCGGACAGTGACGTAATTGCGGCAGCAACAGCCGCCGAACTTGAAACGCAGTCGCTGGAAGAATTGGACGTGGAATGGGCCGAGGCCGAAGCGTTTGATAATTCTACTGAATGTGGTAGCTCCCAAGTATTAGCTTACCCGGAACAAAATTCAGCTCAACTCTCACAACCTTCTGGAGGAGCAAACCAATGACCTCAGAATTTTTCTCATATTTTGATCTCACCGCCTTTTTCGAGTATTTCAACCAGTTCTTTTTTGGTATCTATCCCTACATCTGCATTATGATGCTGATTGGTGTTTCGATCATTCGTTATGACCGCGAACAATATACCTGGAAGGCCGGCTCAAGCCAGCTGCTGCGCGCCAAAGGCATGCGCATGGGCAACAACCTGTTTCATATTGGCATCATCCTGCTTTTCTTTGGCCATTTAATCGGCCTGCTGCTGCCGGAAGCTATCTATCACTATTTTATCACGGCGGGTCAAAAGCAACTTATGGCCATGATTGCCGGCGGTATATTCGGAATCACCTGCTTTATCGGTCTTAGTATCCTTTTGCATAGAAGGCTTTTTGATAAACGGGTTCGGGCTACCAGCCGTTTTTCCGATATTGCCATATTGGTCATGCTTTATATTCAGGTGATTATAGGACTTGTCACCATTCCTTATTCAGCACAGCATATGGATGGCTCATCAATGGTACTTCTGGCCAACTGGGCCCAGCATATCGTCACATTCAGACCCGGTGCGGCCGATTTTATTATGGATATATCAGTGGTTTTTAAACTTCATCTTGTTCTTGGACTTACCACCTTCCTGATCTTCCCGTTCACCAGACTTGTCCATGTGTTAAGCGTGCCGATAAAGTATCTGTTCAGAACAGGTTATCAAATCGTGCGCCGCAGATAAGGAAATATATATGCCAGTTTTTGTAAATAATGTGGAAATAAGTGATGATGATGTCCACACAGAAATGCAGCATCATCAGGCCGCAACAATGGAAGAAGCACGGGGTGATGCGGCCCGTGCCCTGGTCGTAAAACACCTGCTCCTGGAAGCGGCCGTTGATCAGGAGTTCACATCTGCTGAAAAACTTGAAGGTCTGGACAATGAAAGTGAAGAACGGATCATTGAAGGGCTGATTGACAGCATCATTAAGGTGCCCGATGCAGATGATGAAACATGCCAGCGCCATTATGATAAATTTCAGCAAAGCTTTGTGGATCAAAAAACCGGAGAACTTCTTCCTTACGATATGGTGAAAAACCACATCAAGACCTATCTGGAAGATATGGGCCACATGGCGGCCCTTAGAGCCTACATTGATAGCTTAATGGATAAGGCACAAATCGTCGGCCTCGTGTAAAAATCTTAATTTGAGGAAATAGCATAATGAATATTATGTTATTTCTTCAAACGCTTCAGCCTCCCAATTATATTCACTTAAATTGCCGCTTTTAATATCGAAATACCAGCCGTGTAATTGTAACGCGCCTTCTTGAATGGCGTCCCTGACCCACGGAAAGGTTGCCAGATTATTGAGCGATATAAGAATAGCCCGCTTTTCACAGACGGCTACCCGTGACGCTTTGCTTAGGGAAACCCTTTCAGGCTCGGTAAAGTCATTGGAGGCCGCAGGGTTTCCCTTGCAACCCCGGCTTCAGACTCATATCCGAAAATACGGACTTAGACTTCTAAAGCTCGGAGCAGCTTTCTAACATTAGAAAGCTCCATCTTAATTCTATAAGCTATAAGGAACTACGCACCTGATTTCAATCAAGCGCGAAGCATTAAATAGCTTGCGCATGTTTCTTCTCTACAGGTTGCCAGTAAGCATCAAAACAAGCGCCGATAAGCCGCGTGAAGGGTGTAGCTGGTATAACGGGGGACAGAAAATCATACTTATCCAGCGAAGCCATTACTTCTTTGTCTATAACGACACTCATATGTATCTGCCCTTATTCTAGGCCAATAAGATACTTAGCCAAAATAATTGTGCCCACAAAGAAGAACAACAGAAGATAAACCATAAAGGATTTATCACTGCGCAAAGAGTACTCCCACTTCCCTTTAAATTTATTACCTACTGTTCTCATGGACTGATATGGGCGCACAAAGTAATTAATCGGCACTGTCAGTACATGAGCCAGTTTTGTAAACGGGAAATATCCAGCCAGAGTTATCGCCAGAAATACATGAATCTTTGTAAGCAGACTTGCAGCTTCCATAAGCTCTGGATCAGGCGCAAATACCCATATACTGACGAACCATGGTGATACCGCGTAAACCATACCGAAAATATCCTGTATTGCGTACTGGTAAAGAGCGACCCCCAAAATAGCAATCAGGAAGATATGAATAATGTAATCATCCGGCTGGCTCATAGCTTTGACTTCAGGAACGGTAATTCTGCGTAACAAGGCAATCCCTGAACCGGCTATTGTCATCAGACCGCCGCCAAAGGCCGCATATCTGAAGAATTCAGTCCAGGTCTCTTCAAATGTTATACCGCCGACAAAACCGGCTATATGCCCGGCAAAGACAAGCAATATCCCCCAATGCATCAGCAGCATTGATACACCAAGCAACTTTCTACCGAATATACCACTGGCCCGCGTAGTGATGCTATATGGCCGGTATCTCATGCGTATGATAGGGATAAGAAAAAACAATGTGAAACAAATATACGGGTAAACACCCCAGAGGAAATTATTCATTATGCTTGCTCCTTTTCTCTTTCATCATCGCTTAGGAATTCATATTCACATCCGGAACATGAAATATCCTTTGGTGGGTTTTCATTAGCGGGTGGCATCCATGCCGGCAGGTCTTCCATTAGGGCAAGATCTTCTCCTAATATGACCACTAGCGCCTCAATCAATGATCCATAAGGACTTTCATATTTTTCTAATGATTCCAGCATAGCAGGCAGTCCAATGAGCAAATGGTGCTCCATAAAACGACGGCGTATACCAATACTATCCTTTTCTTCCTGAGCAAGGCTCACGGACAAGAAGTTCAATATAACTGGAAGATAATCTGCCAATTCCTTGCCATTTAGCTGGAAACCAAAATGGTTATAAATGCCGGACAGCTCCATCATATAGTTATTACGACCAGACATGCCGGCACCTCTACATGAATTAGGCTCATCAAATAGGTAAGTGCCAAGATAAAGAGGACATGGAGGCGTTATCTCTAGTGTATTGATATATTCATCATTAGAAGTCGATGCCGGATTTTTTAGAAAATCTTTTATAGGTTTCCTGATTGATTTCGGATAGTTCTTTACATTTTTACGCTCTGCATCAACCCATTCATTGTCCCTTGCTTCCGGGTAAATGAATAGTTCCTCAAGCAGTTTGTAACATGATGAAATCATTTCTTTATTCATGGCCATATCTCCTAACTCCCTACAACATCGCGTTTACCATGGAAGGATTCCCTGCGTTTAGGGGCTTTTCCAGGTGCAAGTTCATCAAATCCAGCGTACCCACGTTCAATATAAGGAGCTGTAGACGTTGATTTTTCCCGTTTTGACGTAGCAATGACAAACCGCTCATGGAAGTGGGCAAGGGCCAGAAGCCTGTGCATATCACGGGCGTCCTGTACACTTAATCCGGCAGCTTCCAAAGGTGCTACATCAGCCACTCCCTCCACACGTTCTGAACGTCTGAAACTACGAACGGCCAGTTGGCGTTGTAATGCTTTTTCTACTTCAGCCTCATTTCCGGCAGAAAGCATTGATGCCAGGAATTTGATCGGGATACGGAATGCTTCAAGACTAGGCAATACATTGTCACCATCAATCATATCGTAATGATCACGTCCATTTTCACCTTCCACGGCTGTCCTGACCGGACTTTCCGGCGGTATGTAGAACAAGCTTGGCATAGTCCGGAATTCGGGGTGAAGTGGCAGAGCAATCTCCCATTCTTTCACCATTTTGTAAACCGGAGAACGACGACAAGCATCAAGCCAGTCTTCCGTTACACCTTGTTCCAATGCCTCCTTGATAACTTCCGGATCATTCGGATCAAGGATAATGTCACGCTGATACTTGACAAGGTCTTGTTCATTTTCTGTATTCGCATACTCTGCGATCTTATCCATATCATATAGAAGCGGCCCCATATAACGAATGCGTCCGGGACAAGCATGGAAACATGCTGGTGGTTGCCCTGTTTCCAGTCGAGGGAAACAAAGAATACACTTTTCTGACTTACCGGTACGCCAGTTATAATACACCTTTTTGTAAGGGCACCCGGATATACAGTAACGCCATGCACGGCACCTTTCCTGATCTATCAGAACTACGCCATCTTCTTCCCGTTTATAGGCAGCACCACTAGGGCAGGCCGCCACACAAGCCGGATTAAGGCAGTGGTTACAAATACGCGGCAGATACATCATGAATGAATCACGGAATTGCAGCATCGCCAGTTTTGCTTCCGGTGTCATATCCTTGAAGTTATGATCCAGCTCGCCAGAGCCACCTTCATAATAACCAGCACCATTATCTTCCCAGTTCACCGCATATTCGATGTCGATGTCCTCTTCCCCGGTAATCATGGATTTAGGACGTGCCACTGGTTGGGAATATTTGGTAGATTCTTCGGAATGAAGGTCTTCGTAAGTATAAGTAAACGGACCCTTACCGTAATAATCTTCCATCTGAGGCAAAACAGGATTGTAGAAAAGGTTTAGCATTTCCCAGAATTTTGACGACACCCGTAGAGCAGGGCCGACACTATTTGCTTTATATTGCCAGCCACCACGATATTTATTCTGGTTCTCCCATTCTTTTGGGTAACCAATGCCGGGTTTGGTTTCGACATTGTTCCAGAACATATATTCCGCACCTTCACGGTTGGTCCAAACATTCTTACAAGCAATCGTACAGGTATTACAACCCAGACATTTATCCAGATTAAAGACCATGGCCATTTGTTGTTTAATAAGCATTTCTATGATCTCCCACTTTTATTGTCTGGTTGATTTTCCGGCAGGTTCTTCAAATCATCCGCCGTTAAATCTTTTTCCTGATAGATAACTTTTCTACCATCTGCCTCTAAAGGCTTCTTGCGGATAAGCACAGCACAATCCCGCTCAGATGGACTGGTTCCCCAATAATTTAGGAAGTAAGTCCAATTCGCGTATCCACCGACCATTGTTGACGGGTTCATCATGATACGTGTGCAGGCATTATTATTACCGCCGCGGAAGTCTGTAACTCCGCGTTCCCGGGCAAGAGATGAAAATGGAACAGCTATATGACGCTCGGAAGAGTGATACATGATCGCCATATCCCGTGGGACTGTAGCTGTCACAACCGCCCGAACGACGGAAATACCGTTCTCGTTATATACTTCGACCCAGTCATTATCATCAACGTCAATTTCTTTTGCATCCTTGTCATTGATCCAGACAACCTGGCCACCACGGAACATATTGAGCATTTGCCATGTATCCCAGAACATACTGTGGATCGACCATTTCCCGTGTGGGGTAATAAAGCGGAAGACTTTTGATTTTTCAGCTGCTTCTTCAACGTTACAATCACCGATCTTGACCATATCAATTGGCGGTTTGTAAGTAGGCATGTTCTCACCCAGCTCACGATATATCCTGTGATCGTAATAGATTTCCTGACGACCAGTCAGAGTATGCCACGGCTTTAATGTCTCTATGTTTAAAGTCCATGGGCAATAGGTCCTTCCGGCGCTTTCTATCGCTGACCAGTGTGGAGAAGTCAAACTTCGCCTTGGTTGTGAAATAAGGTCAGGATAATGGTGACGTATCTCACGTTCTGGCTCTACCAACTTGGCAAGAGGCAGACCAGTTTTTTTCTCCAGTCCTTTAAATATTTTATGAGAAAGTTCGCCGTCACTTTCCGGTGAAATACGCAAGATCACTTCGCAAACCTGTTTGGCATCTTCTAAAGAGACACGACCGTTTTTCTCACCGACCAAGTAGCTTTCTTTTAGCTCCTCACATTCCTCTGTGAGGTCGGTTTTAATGCCTTTTGCACCATAGCCATTTGGTTTGCAGACATTAGGACCAAAGGTCGTATATTTCTCCAGTATCTTGGTGTAATCGCGGGTTACAATTTTAACATTGGGGAAGGTCTTGCCAGGTATTGGCTCACAATCACCACTTTTCCAATCCGTCATTTCACCCATTGGCTGGGCCAACTCATCAGGACAATCCGTAATCATAGGTGTCATGACCAGATCTTCTATAGGCTCAGGAAGATGCACCTCGGCAAGTTCACTGATTTTAGCAGAAATGGCCTTGAAGGCGTCCCAGTCATGTTTGGATTCCCATGAAGGATCATGCGCTGGAGTAAATGGATGGAAGAATGAATGTAAATCCGTACAGGTTAGATCATATTTTTCATACCAGTGCGCCGCCGGAAGAACAATGTCCGAATAGTTAGCAGACGAGTCCATACGAATGGTCAAATTGTAGACCAGATCAAGTTTACCGATTGGTGCTTGATCATGCCATTCGACTTCTTCAACCAGTCCTTCCGAACGGTCTTCGCCCAGCACATTATTATGTGTACCAAGGAAATGCTTTAACCCGTATTCATGGCCACGCATTGACGTACCGATCAGGTTACCACGCCAGATCCACAGGACCTTGGGATGGTTTTGCTCCGCATCAACATCATCAAGTGCAAAGGTAAGCTCTTCTTTTTTGAATTTCTCAGCGACCCATTTGCCTACTTCATCCGCAGACTGAGCACCATCTGCACGGGCTTTTTTCAATAGCTCGATAGGGTTTTCTTTGTCTACTTGCGGATAGAAAGGTAGCCAGCCATTACGAACAGCCAGATGGTTCTGGTCTGCCGAATGTTGACCTTTTTTCGGGAAATGGTCCGCCCATGGTGTCCAGAGAGGATCAAGCACCATACCATCATAGCGCCACTGATCTGTATGGAAGTAGAAATAGGACGTAGAGTTCATATGGCGTGGTGGGCCATCGTTCCAGTCAGAAGCACCGCCAAGACAACCAATAGCAGCATATGGACGAATTTTCTCTGTACCAACATAATGGGCAAAGCCGCCGCCATTAACACCCATACAGCCTGTAAGGATTCCCATGACAGCCTGTGCACGATAAATCAGAGGGCCGCCGTGATACCAGTGAAGGATACCTGAGCCTGTGATAAACAGGCATTTACCTTCTGTCTTCATGGCCGTATCGCCCCACTCACGGGCCACACGTAGAGCCATGTTACGATCAACACCGGTTTCCTGTTCCTGCCATGCAGGCGTGAAAGGCTGGGTTTCGTCGTCATAATCAGTTGGATATTCACCGGATAATCCGCGATCAACACCAAACTGGGCCATAAGAATATCATAGCCCGTAGCAACACGGACTTTTTTGCCATCTACAGTTTCAAGGACTCGTGTAGGAACGCCGCGTGAATTTTCTTCCGCCAGTTTTCCTTTGCCTTCTGTAGTGCCAAGCTCGGTATTAAATGTATCGGTAAAGTCAGCAAGGCGAACCTGAACTTCTTCATAGTCACCATCAATGAAGCTTAAGAGAGGATCAAATTCTTCGCCGGTGATAACGTCTTCATTTTTAAGATTCCAACGACCGGTTTTATCTTCTTCCCAACGGAAACCAACACTACCACCAGGAAGACGAACATTTCCCTCTGCATCCATCATCAGGAGCTTCCATTCATTTAGCTCTTCTGATTGATAGTCAGCCAGATCACTGGCCCGCAAGAGACGTCCGGCAATATATTTGTCATCATCGCTTTCATCCATAATGACAAGAAAAGGCAGGTTGGTAAATTTTTTGGTGTATTCAAGAAAATAATTGGTTTTTGCTTCATAGTGAAATTCTTTGAGCAACACATGAATACAAGCCAGTATAAATGCCGCATCTGTTCCAGGACGAACCGGAACCCACAAATCAGCAAATTTGGTTATATCGGCATAATCAGGAGACAAATTAACAATTTTACCACCGTTATATTTATGCTCGGATGCAAAATGCGCATCCGGCGTTCTGGTCATAGGCAGGTTGGAGCCCATAACAATCCAGTACGCACTTTGATACCAGTCAGCAGCTTCGTGCACATCGGTCTGATCACCCCAGATCATCGGCATAACATGCGGGAGATCGTGGTACCATTCATAGAAGCTAAGCATAGTACTTCCGAGCAGATTAGCCATCCGGTGTCCGGATATAAAGCTAACCATGCTCATCGCAGGAATTGGGGAGAATGAGGCCAAATGGTCAGGACCATATTCTTTAATAGTATAAATCTTTGCTGCAGCAATAATCTCGGTTGATTCGTCCCATGTAGTACGCCGCCATCCGGCCTTACCACGAGCATTGCGGTAGTTTGCTTTTCTTACCGGATCTTCAACAATAGCGCCCCAGGCTTCAACCGGGTCTTTGCCCGAAGCACGTTCTTCGCGGTAATAGTCCAGCAACACACCTCTGACATAGGGGTATTTAGGACGCACAGGACTATATGGATACCATGACGCAGAAATTCCCCGCTGACATCCGCGAGGCTCGTAATTAGGAGTATGGTCATTGATCTGTGGCCAGTCGGTCTTTTGTAGCTCCCAAGTAATCAGTCCGTCTTTGACAAACACTTCCCATGAGCACGAACCCGAACAATTTACACTATGGCTGGTACGTACAGACTTGTCGTATGACCAGCGATTGCGGTAAAAATCTTCCCAGTCCCTTGGTTTATCCATAACTCTGAACCAGCGTGATCCTTCTCCATTAGCCATTGTTTTTGCCTTTCTTTTTATTCTATTTATTCTTCTTTCTATTTATTCTATTTATTCTATTTATTCTTATTTCTATTTATTCTTATTTCTTTTTATTCTATTTATTCTTCTTTTCTATCTCGTACCCTTCGTAAAATGCTTCCACGAAAGGGCGGAAATCTCCGACTGTGCCGTAAATCGCTACGACGCCTTTACGTTCAAGGTCATATACAAGATTGACAGCTTCCGAACGCCCAACCGGATGTTCTCTGGCTTTGCCTTCATGTTCTGTTGTGTCTTCTCTCATCGCCTGAATTGATGCATAGACCAGACCCTTGGAATGCACTTGCCACCACAAATGAAACTCCCAGCCCTTTAATGTAAGAGATGTCCCCCCTGAGTCGGCTTCCGGGTCATGGGGATCGATCTCCCACTGATAAACAGGCATTATACCTTCATATTCCTTACTCCCTGCCTCTATCGGACCTTCAGGTACACTAGGGCCATCTTCGCAATATCCTGCATCAGGAGCCATATCTGCTCTGCCCAAACTGGCTTTGCTAACTGACATATCTATTCCCAGAACATCGGGATCAGGAATCTGCCCCTCTGCCAGAAGCTCTGCTTGCAGCGGCGTCATTTGTTGTCCGTGGGACAGGGAATCATCTTCGTATGGGCGGAAGCGATTGATATTTATTTTCTCGAACTCTCCGATGCTATTAAGTCTGGCATGGATATCCTTGACCATCTGGTCAATTTTTTCAGCCTTGTTTGTAATGGGAGCAAAATCAACCGTCACTACATTGTCTTTTATATCAATGTTTTGAATAAACCCGGCAGAGACGACATTTTTTTTAAAACCCGGATAAGCTACATCGCGTAAGCATTCCAAGACTTTTTCAGTATTCATGTTACTCATGTTTAATCCCCTTGATTATATAACGAACCTATAATCCCACAGTTTTTGTAAAATTGATCTAGGTCAATGTTTTGAATAAACCCGGCAGAAACGATGTCCCGTTTAAAATCCGGATAAGCTACATCGCATAAGCATTCCAAGACTTTTTCAGCATTCATGTTACTCATGTTTAATCCCCTTGATTATATAACGAACCTATAATCTCACAGTTTTTGCGACATTGATTTAGGTCACTGTCGAGGAAATAAAATTATTATACTTTTGAAAAGTGCTGAGTTTATTTTTGACAAACATTAAAGATAAAGGAGAAACCCCATGAGAATCGTAGTGTATATATTTGCTGCTATATTGCTACTATCTGTTGCGGGGACAGGAACATAGGCCCTGGCTGAAGAAAACGCCTTCAAGTGTACATCGATAGTTCTGAAAAATTTGGAAATGTAGAGAAGGCCGACGTAGAATGAAAACGGTAAAAATTATAGGTATTTACTCACTTACCCATCAGCGGATTTACAGGCAGCGGTTACCGAAATGAAATCTGCGTTTCAGAAAAAAGGCCGGTTGTCCTCCGAGACGGCGTACAGGCTATGAAATTGTTCGCCGCAGAGGGGGGGCTTAAAATGCCGATTTTTGTAAATAATGTTGAAATAACAGATGATCAGGTGCATAGCGAAATGCAATATCATCCCTCTCCCACCGTTGAGGACGCCCGAAAAGAAGCATCAATGGATGATAAATTGCTCACTATTGATCAGTTGGCCGCACTTGATGAGGAAAAAGAAGAGCTGATCATTGAAGCTTTACTGGATGATGATATTTGCCAGCGTTATTATGATCAAAATACCGACCGTTTCGTTGATAAAAAATCGGGAGAGGCTCTCCCTTATAAGATGGTTAAAGGTCATATTAAAAATTACATCGAAGATAAAGGCCATATGTCCGTCTTCAATGCCTATGTTGATCGCTTGATGGATAAAGCCAATATCGTGGAATTAGTTTAATCACAGGAGAAATTGCCTGATATTTTCAGGTTATTTCTTCGAACCTCTCTTTTTGCCAATTATATTCGCTTAAATTTCCGCTTTTAATATCGAAATACCAGCCGTGTAATTTTAGCTTGCCTTCTAATAAGGCGTCTTTTACCCACGGGAAGCTGGCCAGATTATTGAGGGAAATGAGTATTGCGCGTTTTTCGCAGACGCAGGTCCTTGACCGATTGCTCATAGAAACTCGCTCAAGTTCGCTAAATTCGGCCGCTTCTTCAACAATTTTCATCCAAGGGCGGATGAAGCTGTAGCCTTCCGTCTCGTCGGTGACCGTATGATCCATTAAGGATCCGATGCCGCCGCAGCCGCTATGTCCCATAATGATGATATGTTCCACACGCAAATGATTAATTGCAAATTCCACTGCTGCACTGGTGCCGTGATAGGTGCTTTCGCCGCGGTCTTCTTCATAAGGGGGCACCACATTGGCGACATTTCGGATCATGAACAGCTCGCCGAGCGCGCTACGGGTCAGGATCGCCGGATGAACCCGGCTGTCGGAACAGGCAACCATCATCACTTTCGGGTCCTGCCGCTTGCCGGCTACTTTCAGCCATTCCTTGTTATCATCCCCTAAATAGTTGGCTCTGAATTCCCGGTACCCCGAAATTAAACGGTCATATACATCCATAATTGTGTCTTTATTAGTTATTGTTTAAATCATCATAAATCAAATTTTTTCAAATGAATATTGATTTGTGTCAAAAACATACATAGAGAGTATGATAGAAAAGCACCATGTGACGTAAATCGGAGTAATAAATGCCCGCACCTGAAAATAGTGAAGATTTCCCGCTTAAAGAAGCGCGCGCGCTTGTTGCTCATCTGATGACGCGAAATCCGCTTATCTATTGGGCCGACCTGCTTTTGAACCTGATCCTCGGCTGGGGTGGTTTTTATCTTGTGGTCATAACGCCTGCTTTAAGCGCGCTTAATATATTCGCGTTTATTGTTTCGGCTTTTTCTCTTTACCGGGCGGGGATATTTGTTCATGAAATTGTTCATTTCAAAAAAGGCTCTTTCAAAAGCTTCGTTGCCTTCTGGAATATAACCGCTGGTATGCCGCTTCTTATTCCGTCATTCACTTATTACGGTGTTCATAATGATCATCATAAGCGTGATACCTACGGTACCACCGAAGACGGCGAATATTTACCGTTTGGTGCGGAAGAAGGCTGGAAAATTATTGCTTATGTGTTTTTATCGCTGATGCTGCCGCTGCTTTTCCTATCGCGCTTTCTGATCCTAACGCCGCTATCGTGGGTCATTCCGCCGCTCGGTCGTTATGCATGGCAGCGCGCCTCGTCCCTGACCATTGATCTGGCTTACCGCCGCCCACCGCCGAGCAAGCTAGACGGCAAATACTGGCGATTGCAAGAAATTGGCGCGTCTATTTATGCGTGGGCCGCGGCTTACCTTATATATAATGGCACGCTTCCTCTTAAAGTTGCCATCGTCTGGTATCTGGTAACGGTGCTTGTCTTCACCATGAATAGCTTAAGGACCCTTGGCGCTCACGCTTACAGAAACCCCGGCGACGTCAAGATGTCAGTAGCCGATCAATATCTGGATAGTATTGATGTGACGGGCGGGATACTCTCCCCCTTTTGGGCCCCGGTCGGTCTGCGTTTTCATGCGACCCATCATCTGTTTCCGCAAATGCCTTATCATAATCTGGGCACGGCCCATAATTTATTGGTGAAAAACCTCTCCGATAACACGCTTTATCTCAGCGCAACACGTAAAACACTTTGGCATGCGTTAGCCACTCTTTGGCAAGATTCGGCCCTTAGCCAGCAGAAGAACTAAGCGGCTTGACCATAATGATCGTTTCATTCTGATAGCCGCTCTTTTCATAAAAGGCGCGCGCCGGTTCATTATTAGCAAACACCTCAAGCTGCAATAAGCGGTGGCCATGTTTTTTGGCCCAGCTTTCTGCTTCATCCATTAATCTGCGCCCGACGCCAGCGCCCTGCGCTTCTTTTGACACCGCAAGCAGCGGTACTCTTGAGCAGGTTTCCTGCGAAATTTCATCTTTACTTTCAACAACCTGAATAAACCCTAAAGGAACACCGTCCCTTTCAACGATCAGCGTAATATGACGGCCTTCTGTACTATCCAGTGATTCCATGGTGTATCTATTTTGAAACTGCAATTCTACGTCATCTGAATGCCAGGCAAGGTTTGCATTTTCGATCAGTGTTGGTGACAAGCCAAAAATGAACTCCCTATCAGCGTATGTTGCTTCACGAATAATCATATTTATTTTCCTTAAGGCGCGCTGGTATTAGGCATTTTTACACCGGCCACTTTATTCATCATATAAAGACTGAAACCTAGCAGCACCATGCCCGGAATAAAGACAAGATTGTTTTCTGTGAGCCCCGCCGCAATATAGGATACCACGCAAATTGAACCATTGAGCAGCTCGTAAGGCAGCTGGGTTCTGACATGATCAAACTGGCTGCAGCCTGCGCCTGAAGCCGATAAAATTGTCGTGTCCGATATGGGTGAGCAATGATCGCCAAACATTCCGCCAGAAAGAACGGCGCCAATGGCCACATGCATCGGTGCACCAAGCGCATCGGCCACGGCAATAATAAGCGGCATCATAATGGCATAAGTGCCCCATGATGATCCGGTAGCAAATGACATCACGGCGCCAAACAGGAACGCCACCATCGGCACCAAAAATGGCGCGATGCTTCCATCAGCGAGGGATATAATATACTGCGCCGTGCCAAGGTTTTTACCGACCGAACTTAAAGACCAGGCCAGCACCAATATGATCAGCACGCTGGTCATATTACTAATGCCGCCTAAATAAATGATGATGCTTTGCTTGAAACTTTTAACGCCATAAATAAGCAAAAGAGCGATCATGGTCATGGATGAGAAAAAGTATGCGCTTGATAAGGCCCCTCTAAAAACCAAAGAAGGCACCGGATTTAGGGGAAAGCCAAGCGGCGCAAGCAGATAAAACAGCACTCCAAGCATAACGAGTAGTGGAAGCCAGACAAATATTGGCTTGGCGTTTGGATGAGAAATAGTATCGGATATCTCTAGACCACTATCGTCCTTAAGCCCATCGCCGGCTTGCGCTTTTTGCTCGGCTCTCGCCATTGGGCCAAATTCATAACCGGAAATAGCCACCAGCGGCACCATAATAATAGCAAACAGCGAATAAAACTGAAACGGGATTGCCGCCACGAAGGCATCAAAGCTACTTTCCGCGCGGCCAATTTCCAAAAACTCGCTCTCAATAAGCCCCATGGCATAAACACCCCAGCCTATAAACGGGATTAGCACCGCCACTGGTGACGCCGTGGTGTCAACAATCCATGCAAGTTTAACCCGTGATATTTTAAGCTTGTCTGTAATGGGCCGGTAAATTGGCCCAACGATCAGCGGCGTGCCAAGATCAGAGAAAAAAATCATAATCCCTGTGAGCCATGTGGCAATTTGTGCCTTAAAACGGTTGGTAATGATATGGGTCATGGTGGTGGCAAAGGCCACCGCGCCACCGGATTTTTCCATCAGCGCCACAAGGCCACCGATAAAACACATCAGAACCAGTATCCCAGCCTGACTAGGCGAAAGCATCTGCGGCACAAAATAATCTGAAACCATCAAACTTAAAGTCATCAACGGATTAAAGCCGTTCAGGATAATGACCCCGCTAAAAACACCTAAAAACAGTCCAATGATCACATTTTGTGTCCAAACGGCGATGCCTAGCGTCAATATAATTGGAATGATGGAAATAAATCCATAATCTGATGCTTCCAAGCCTTCCCTCCTGTGATTTTTAGATTATAGTAACGCAATATAATTTTTAAGAAACAAGAAAAATATTCTGGGAGTAGTCTTTATGAAAATCTTAAGCCAACTTATGGCTTTAACAGCATTGCTGTTAATCACCGCCTGTTCATCAAACGAACAAGCCGCTGAAACAACCACGGACGGGCCAGACTATAGCCTTTCCTACGACCTATATATCAAAGGCGGCACCATCGTCGATGGCTCCGGCGCATCTTCTTACGCCGGCGATCTTTTGGTTAGCGGTGACAAAATCGCTTATGTCGGTGATGTTGACGCTTCAAAAGTAACCGCGAGCCAGACAGTTGATGCCGCTGGCAAAGTTGTCTCACCCGGTTTTATTGATGCCCATTCCCACGGTGACCCGCTTCAGGAAGATAACGATCATCTACGAAGTTTCCTGCGTCAGGGCATAACCACAGTGGTGCTCGGTCAGGACGGTGGTAACCCCGGTTATAATTCAGACATTTCATTCGAAGATTTTATCCAACAAGTCAATGAGCAGAAATCTGGCCCCAATGTGGCAACCCTTGTTGGCCACGGCGCCATAAGACGACTTTCAGGCGGCGGTGAAAAAGATACAGTCAGCCCAGAAGATCAAGCCAATATGGAAGCGCTCCTGACACAGGCCATGGAAGCCGGGGCTTACGGCCTTGGTACCGGACTTGAATATGTGCCGGGTCGCTATGCAAGCGTAGAAGAAATGGCCGGTCTTGCCAAAGTTGTTGGCGCCTATGATGGTCTGATCTCAAGCCATATGAGAGACGAAGACGATGATAAAGTACACGCCTCCATTGCTGAGCTTATTGAGCAGGGAAAATATGCCCGCGTTAACGCTTCCCATATTAAGGTCGTATACGGCAAAACCCGTGAACAAGGAAACGCCGTCTTAAGACAACTTCGTGAAGCGCGCGAAGCAGGCATTGAAGTTACGGCTGATGTATATCCTTATCTCGCCAGTTTTGGCGACATGAGCTATCTTTATCCTGATTGGGCAATGCGTGAGTTTGAATTTAACGATGCGGTAGAGAATCGCCGTGCAGAATTTAAAGAGTTTCTCACAGCAAGAATTAAACGCCGCAACGGCCCGGGTGCAATTTTGGTAAGTTCCGGTGAATATTCCGGTAAAACCGTTGCAGAAATTTCTGAAATTCTCGGTAAAGACCCGGAAGATGTTATTATGGACTATGGTCATGATGGCCCTGCTACGGCTCACTTTATCATGACCAAGGAAACACAGGACGCCTTTATTACTGCACCGGATGTTTCAATTTCCACGGACGGTAGCCCGACCATGCGCCATCCGCGTTCATTCGGGTCCTTCCCGAAAGTGATCGAAGAATATGTGGTGCGTGATAAGGTGATGAGCCTTGAGCTTGCCATTAATAAAATGACCGGGCAAACGGCGAATATCTTTGATATCCAGACCCGCGGCCTTCTTAAAGCCGGTATGGGCGCTGATATTCTTGTAATGGATCTGGATAATCTAAGGGCCAACACAACATGGACTGACATATACGCCGAGCCAACAGGCTTTGATTATGTCATCGTCAACGGCCATGTCATTGACACGGCGCCAAAGTCGTCTGGTGCGATTTATGGCCGTGCACTTCTTAAAACCAAAGGGGATTAAAATGAAAAACCTACTAAAAATAATAGCCTTACTCGGGCTTGCCATCATGACGTCACTTTCAGTGACCCACGCCGATGAGGCCGATGATTTAAAAGAACAGATCATCGATCTTAAAGACCAGATCAGTAACCTTCGTCATTCATTTTCGTCAATAAATAAGGGCCTTTCAGATATTATGATGCATAATATTATCGGTGATGTTGCCCATATTGAAAAAGTTCGCATCAGCGGTCCACCGGTTGGAAAGGATCATGAATTTTCCGGCGACGGCGAGAAAAACCCGCTCGCTCTGACCAACCCGCTTACCATTTATGCTTATGTACTCTTTCCAAAAGACCTTGATCCGGATAAGGAATATCCACTTCTTGTCCATCCGCATCAGGGGGTACATTCAAACTTTAATGTGGAAAACGGCCAGCTTTATCGTGAACTGATTGCCCAGCAATATATCATTATCGCTCCCGACTACCGGGGTAGCACTGGCTACGGAAGACGCTTTTATGAAACTATTGATTACGGCGGCAAAGAAATAGCCGACACCAAAGCTGCCCGTGACTATATGGTGGAAAATTATGCCGTTGTTGACAAGGACCGCGTCGGTATTGTCGGCCACAGTCACGGCGGGCTTATAACGCTGATGAATTTATTTGAATATCCGGATGCCTATAAAGTTGGCTTTGCCGATGTGCCGGTTAGTGATCTTGTAGCCCGCATGGGATATAAAACTCAGGGCTATAGAGAGCTTTATGAAACCGAATATCATATTGGCGAGTCGGCCTTTGAAAATCATGAAACCTATCTTGAGCGCTCCCCGGCCTGGAATACTCATAAGCTGGAAACCCCGCTAATGGTTTACGGAAATACCAATGATGATGACGTTAATATTCTTGAGATTCGCCATCTTGTGAAATCTCTAAAAGCCGATGATAAAGATTTTATCTATAAGGAATATGAAGATGTCCCCGGCGGACACTACTTTGCCCGAATGGATCATAAAGTCGCCCGGGAAGCCCGTTACGGGATTTATAACTTCCTCGCCGAATATCTTTCTCCGGAAAGACCTTTTAAGAATATCAAAGAAATGGAAAAAGCGTCTTATAAATTCGTATCAAGGTGATTACCTATTAAGGCGCCATTCTTTATAGGCGTCCTGCAACTGAAAGAGCCAGTAAGCCGTTTGCGCCACGATAGGGCCAAACGGCTTACCTGCATAATCAAGGCCGAATGGCTCAAACAGTTTATAGCGCTCATCGCCGTTCACTATAGCGTCTGAGACAACTTCGCCGCCGGCCACCGTCGCTGTCATGCCAGAACCGCCAAAGCCCTGCGCATACCAAAAGCCAGGCTCAAGCTCGCCAATTTGCGGCATTTTATGAACCGGATATCCCATATAGCCCCCCCAGGCCACATCGGCCTTAATGCCTTTAAGCTGCGGATAGACCAGCAACAAATCTTTCATCATTATCTGCTCAAGCTTCCGGCCCGTCGGATTAAACATACTGACCCGCCCGCCCCAAAAAAGGCTCGTATCATCAAAGGTTCTATAATAATTGGATGAAACGCGGTTATCGCTCACGCCCCATTTGCCCTCTATCGCATCCTTCAGTCGATCGCCGAGTGGTTCGGTTAGCATCACATATGTGGCGACCGGTAAAGTCGCATTAGATAACTTAAAATTAAGCCCGCCGATATAAGCGCTGCAACACATGACAATCTGATCGGCAAGTATTGAGCCTTTTTCAGTGGTCACTTTCCAACCATTTGGTGTCTTGGTGATTTCGGTAACGGGTGATTTTTCAAAGACCCGCGCCCCGCCCTTTTCCGCTTCACGGGCAGAATGACAGGTATAATTTAATGAATGAAGCTGTAACGCATCAGGCTTTAAATAAGCATCATGATAATGATCTGAGTGAAAATAGTCGCGAAACTTGTCTTTTGGCCAGAACTGATAATTCACGCCCATAAGGTCATTGATAAAGTCAACATTTTTTTCAACAACGCCCGGCTCATTAAACCATGAAACCTCAAAATGCCCTGAAATATTTTCTTTTAAATCTTGCCGGTCACCAATGCGTCGATTGACGGTACCCAAGGCATCATTGGTCAGCTTATAAAGTTCTCTTGCATGACTTTCACCAACCTGTTTAACGATATCACGCGCGCCCTTTGAATATCCAGAACTGACAAAGCCGCCGTTTCTTCCCGTCGCACCCCAACCAATACGGTTGGCTTCAATAAGCACGGGCTTTAGCCCTTTTTCCACCAGGCTATGGGCCGTGGCCACACCGGCCATACCACCGCCAATGACACAAACCGGCGTCGTTATTTGTTCGCATAGTTCTGGAAAAATTTTGTCTTCATTTAGGGTGCGGGAATAATAGCTGTCTATATATTCGCCTTTTTCGCCTGCACGCGCGTATGGTTTTGCCATTATTCCTCTTAATACTCCCTAAAAGCCCCGCTTGGCTTATTATCTACTGTCAATTTTGCAAAAATATATTATATTTGGATCCAAGTAAAAATAATAATATCTAAAAATATTATACGAGAGATTACAATGAAAATATCCAAAGTCGTCTTGGTAATTATTGGACTTAACCTCTTTAATCCTGCCTATGCCAATACCATTTTAATTAACGGGAAAATTCTTACCGTTGATAATAATTTTTCAGTAGCGCAGGCCGTTGCTATTGACGATGGCCGATTTGTCGCCGTTGGCACTAACCGCGACATTCGTGCCCTAGCCACCACTGATACAACCATTATCGACCTTGAGGGTAAAACAGTTGTGCCCGGTTTTATCGACGGCCATGCTCATATGGACCGCGAAGGTCTTAAATTTATCCCGACCTCACTGGACGGTGCCCGCTCCATAAAAGACATACTGAAAATCATCGAAGCAGATGTAAAGCGCAAAAAGCCCGGCGAATGGATCATTACCATGCCAATGGGTGATTATCCTTACTACGGTGTTCGGGAGGACTTTCTCAATGAGGGCCGCTTTCCCACCCGTCACGACATTGATAAAGTTGCGCCGAATAACCCGGTATATATAAAAGGCCCGTGGTATTACTGGACCGGGATCGAGCCAATAATATCTATTGCAAATAGTGCGGCGTTAAAGCTCGCGGGCATCACAAAGGATACAGCCGCTCCCCATCCCGGCATGACAATTGCAAAAGATGAAAACGGTGAACCTAACGGTATATTTGAAGAAAATGGCCCCATTGCTTCACTGGAACATAGCCTTATGAAAGTCGTGCCGCGCTTCAGCCATAATGACAGAGTGAGCGCCCTTAAGCTCTCAATGAAAAATTATAATGTGCAGGGCACAACGAGTGTCTATGAAGGGCACGGTCTTGCGCCTGAAGTAATTCTCGCCTATCAGCAGCTCCATGAAAATAACGAGCTAACCGTCAGAAGCCATGTTGTGATCAGCCCGACCTGGGATAAGGGCACCATGGATGATCTATTAAAAAGCTGGACCCAGACCGCGGGCGCCAAAGGTTCCGGAGACGACTTTTTAAAATATAGCGGCATATACGCGGAAGTTGGCGGCACACCGCAGGATTATATCCGCAGGGCGCAGAGCGACTATAGCGGATGGGGCGGACAAAGCGTTGATGGCGCCCTGCCGCCCGCGCGCGGATCGCTTAATGATCTTGTCATTGCCGCAGCAGCAAATGATCTTCGCGTTAATGCCATCACCTATTCCGGCCCAAGCCTTGATCAGCATGTAAAGGCCTTCGAGCTCGCAAATAAAATCGCTCCCATCAAGGATAAGCGCTTCGTCATAGAACATCTCAGCTTCGTCAGCGCAGAAAATATCACCAACATCAAAAAGTTGGGCCTGATCCCGACCATGCTGCCCGGCTCCATGGTCTGGCTAAACGGCATTGGCCGCACAAAAGATCTAACGCCAGAGTTGGCTGACCAATATGTGCCCTTAAAAACATTTGTTGATAACGACATCCGCTTTTCTATTGGCACGGACAACGTCCCTTATAATATGCTCCACTCAATAGGTGCCGCCGTCACCAGACTTGATGCGACCACCGGCGCAGTAAGCTCGCCAAATCAGAAAATATCACGAATAGACGCCCTAAAGGCCGCCACCATAAACGGCGCTTACTTAAGTTTTGAAGAAAATATCAAAGGCTCAATCGAAATTGGCAAGCTCGCCGATTTAGTTGTCTTATCAAAAGACTATATGACCACCCCCGCCGAAGACATCAGAAACATCGGCGTCCTGATGACCATCGTCGGCGGAAAAGTTGTCTATGAAAAGTGATTATTTATAAACCACACCATCCAACATCACCATTTTTGGATCACTCAACACATCCAGATCAACAAGCGGGTTACCGTCGACAGCAATCAAATCGGCGAGATAGCCGACTTTAACCTGACCTAAGTTATCTTTCATATTCATCAGCTCGGCCCCGACCATTGTTGCTGCTTGCAATGTTTTTTCCCGGCTAAGGCCGTATTCATTCATCAGCTTTAATTCCCGTAGGTTAGTGCCGTGGGTATAGGGCCCCACATCACTGCCGTTACAGATCGTAACCCCCGCTTCCATCGCTGACGTCATGGCGGCATGTTTGTTTTTAACGCCGTTTGTGTCCGCGTCCACGCCCTTACGCCAGCCGCCATATTCTGCGATCGCTTCGGTCACCGTCACGGTCGGGCAGTAAATCACGCCGCTTTCTTTCATTAGCTTGAAAGTGTCGAGCGTTCCGCCGTCGCCATGCTCTATCGACTGAACCCCGGCCAGTATCGCACGCCGCATCCCCTCATTAGTGGCCGAATGGGCCACGACCCGGCGACCACTACTCGCGGCGGTATCCACAATCAATTGAATTTCTTCCTGACTAAAAGTTGGCCGGGCTTCCCCCTTTGGGCCCCAGCGGTAATCGGCGTATATTTTAACCAGATCAGCGCCCTTGCCAATCTGATCGCGAGTTACCCTGATCAAATCATTACCGTCGGCCGGCTCCGCGCCAAGGGTAAGGTCATGGGACAGATCAAAGCCTTTCGGTCCGTAACTTCCCGTCGCGACAATCGCCCGTCCAGCAACAATCAGCCGCGGGCCAACAATAGCGCCCTTTTGCAAAGTCCTCTTAATACCGACATCGGCATAACCGGCCCCTTCACTTCCCAGATCACGGAGCGACGTGAAGCCCGCGTCCAGTGTCGCCTTTAAATGCATCACGGCCCGCGCCGAGCGTTCCGCACGACTTTCTTTAAGCACCTGATCATTCCAGCTCACTTCATTATAAGGGTGCAGCAAAATATGACTGTGGGCATCTATTAGCCCCGGCAGAACCGTGAACCCCGAAAGATCAATAATTTTTAAATTCTCAAGCGGGACAGGATGATTTTGCTGAATGTCTTCTTGCCGGCCAATGGCAATAATTTTATTGCCT
>JABJKT010000134.1 GCA_018660225.1 Kordiimonadaceae bacterium | reverse complement strand
GTATCATCAAGGAACATATATTCCGAGCAGGGGTTCGATGCGCGAATTTCACCTGAGTTGGAGCAGGTGTGCCAGTCATTGATGGTTGTGTGAAATTGAAGACCCGGATCGGCACATTGCCATGCGCTCATACCGATATCATCCCATAGATCACGGGCGCTGACTGTTTTATCAATTTTACCGTCCGTGCGGCGTTTCAAATTCCACTGCGTTCCTTCTTCGACGGCCTTCATGAAATCGTCGGAAACGCGAACGGTGTTATTTGAGTTTTGACCTGAAACGGTTGAGTATGCTTCTGAATCCCAGTCCGTGTCGTAGGTTTTAAAGTCAATGTCGTTAAAGCCTTGCTTGGCAAAACTAATAACTCGCTGAATGGTGTTTTCCGGTATCAGGTCTCTTCGTGCTGCAAGAACGGCATCTTTTAAATCCTGATTTTTCTTTGGATCACAACCATCATCATTTGTGCTATCGCATGTTTTTATAATCGCTTTAGCATGTCTTTCGGTGATTTTTGATCCTGTGACAAGCGCTGATACTTTTTGCTCTTCGATCACTTTCCAATTGATAAACTCTTCTACATCCGGGTGATCAATATCAACAATAACCATTTTGGCCGCGCGCCTTGTGGTGCCGCCTGATTTTATAGCGCCTGCTGCTTTATCACCAATTTTAAGAAAGCTCATAAGTCCAGAAGAGGAGCCACCACCAGAAAGGTTTTCACCACGCCCGCGGATAGTGGAAAAATTACTACCGGTTCCTGAGCCATATTTAAACAGCCTTGCCTCACGGGTCCAAAGATCCATGATGCCGCCTTCACCAACCAGATCGTCACTTACCGATTGAATGAAGCAGGCGTGTGGCTGCGGGTGTTCGTAGGAACTTATGGATTTGGTGAGCTTCTTGGTATTATGGTCTACATAATAATGGCCTTGCGACGGGCCATCTATGCCGTAGGCCCAATGAAGGCCGGTGTTAAACCACTGCGGTGAATTAGGGGCACACATTTGTGCCGCCAGCATAAAGCAAAGTTCATCATAAAATGATTTGGCGTCGCTTTCTTCATCGAAATAGCCACCCTTCCAACCCCAATAGGTCCAGGTGCCGGCGAGGCGGTTGAAAACTTGCTTAGCACTTGTTTCTGGGCCGTATCTTTCTTCTTCCGGCAGTTTATTAAGTGCTTTTTCGTCAACTTCGTGGCGCCACAGCCATTTGGGCATATTTTTTTCAGACACGGGTCTCAAGCAGGCCGGAACACCAGCTTTACGGAAATATTTCTGTGCGATGATATCTGAAGCAACTTGTGACCATCCGCTTGGCACTTCAAAATCTTTAAGTCCAAAAATAACTTCACCATCAGGATTGCGAATCTCGCTATCTGCAACGCGAAAATTTATCTCTTGATAGGGAGATTTTGAAGTTTTGGTATAGCATCTTTGGAATTTCATTTTATTTCCTCGCCTCTTAAAAGGTTTATTAAAATTCTTTTAAAAAAATCATTAGTTTTTTAAGTTTATATTTATTTGATTCTGAAGAAAATACTAACTGAAATGACGCATTACGCAAAGCGTTTTTTAATAGATTTTGTGGTTGACGACTTATAACATAACTAGATGTTGTGTTTTTGTGAGTCGGAGCCATAATGCTGAAATTAATGGATTGCATCCAACAAATAGGCTAATTAACTGGTGGATATATCTTATTATTTTATACGCCTGCAAGCGTTGCCTTATTCTAGCCAATCTTCATGGGCATTTATTAGAATATAAACATGGGGTTTTGCTTTAAAGGTTGTCCTATTTCCCCTCGCAGGGTATAGAATAAATGGATAAATAAATTAACAAGTGGATAAAATATGTTTGTTGCAGTGATTAGACGGATTTTTGGTTGGTGGCATGTTGCCTCAATCGGCACTCTGGTTCATACATTTTGGAATGGCGTTAAAATCGGCGAAGACGCTGAAGGTAACAAATTTTACATCTCAAAAGACGGCAAAAAACGTTGGGTCATTTTTAACGGTGAAATTGAAGCAACACGAATTACACCGGAATGGCATGCTTGGCTCCATAAAATTGTTGATGAAACACCGCTAGAAAAACCTCGCACTATTAAAGGCTGGGAAAAAGACCATCTTCCTAATCAGACGGGAACCGTTAATGCCTATGCACCAAGTGGCGCCCTTACAGAAGGTGGCGCACGCAAAGGAACTACCGGTGACTATGAAGCCTGGACGCCGGGTAACTAATTAAAAATTTCTGGAGAAAGAAATGAGAAACAATGTTGTAGAAACAATGATGGGGGCTATTGTCCTTCTTATTACGGGCGGCTTTCTCTATTTTGCTTTTAGTAATTCAGGTGTCGGCGCGGTTGGCGGTACAACATATCTTGCCCGTTTTGATAAAATAGACGGCCTTGCCATAGGCGGTGAAGTAAAAATCAGCGGTATTAACGTCGGTACTATTACCGGGCAACATCTTGATTATGATAGCTTCAGTGCCATTGTTGAAATGAATATAATTTCCAGTATCGAACTTCCGGAAGATACATTTGCAAAAATTACCTCAGAAGGTCTTCTTGGTGGTAATTACCTGGTGCTTGATCCGGGCGGTAGCGATGTGATGCTTGAAGAAGGTGACGAGATCGTCGAAACGCAGGGCGCCGTTGATTTCCTTGGCTTGCTTGACAAATTCGCCGGAAGTGGCGACGGCAATTAATTACGATGATGCGCTCTTTTATTTTTATTGTTATATTTCTTATGACTTCTGCGAACGTCTTCGCGCAAGAAGAGCTTGTGCCTGTGGTAAGCCTTGGCGCGCTTAATAAAATCACCGCCAAACTAGAAACAATTAATGTTGGCCGTAATGAAACGGTGAAATTCGGTACACTGGAAATTAGCATGCGTGCGTGCAGCTCAAACCCGCCGGAAGAAACCCCAGAATCAGTGGCATTTCTTGAAATAACCGACCTTGGCCATGTGGGGGAACCTACAAAAATATTCTCGGGCTGGATGTTTGCGTCAAGTCCAGCCGTATCGCCGCTTGAACATGCGGTTTATGATGTCTGGGTAACCGACTGCAAAATGGTTGATCCGTCGGCCTCTTCTGATAAAGAATAAAAATCAGCATCATCAACCGTAAGCGCATCCTTTAAAAGATTGCGGTACTGTGCGCGGGGAACTTCGATTGCGCCAAATTGACTTAAATGATCGGTTACAAACTGGGTATCGAGCAACGTATAGCCACCGACTTTAAGCCGCGCCACTAAATATACCAACGCTATTTTACTGGCGTCCGTCACATCATGAAACATGCTTTCGCCGCAAAAGGCACCATTTAACGATACACCGTAAAGCCCACCGACGAGGGTATCATCTTTCCAGCATTCAACACTATGAGCATAGCCGTCTTCATGAAGCTCTTGATAGCGCTTGAGTATTAGATCATTAATCCAAGTGTTTTGCCGTTCGATATTATCGGTTGGTTCAGCGCATTTAAGCATAACGTCACGAAATGCTGTATTGATCCTGATCTCAAAAGGTTCGGCTTTTATTTTTTTGGCAAGTTTTTTTGGAATATGAAATTCATCAAGTGGAAATATGCCGCGCTCTTCAGGATCTACCCAGAATATATCATCAGCATCGGCACTTTCCGCCATAGGAAAAATGCCCTGCATATAAGCACTTAGAAGGAGTTCTTTTGTGATCTCCATCATAATCAATGCTACTCATCAAGCAGGCTGTCGAGATATTTCTCAAGCCAATGAATGTTATAATCACCATTGATAAAATCATCTTCACGGATCAGCTTTTGATGAAGTGGAATTGTGGTTTTAATGCCGTCAATTACATATTCTTCCAAAGACCGGCGAAGACGCATCAGGCATTCATTACGGGTTTTACCGTGAACGATTAGCTTGGCAATCATGCTGTCATAATGGGGCGGAATTTTATAACGGGTATAAAGTCCACTATCGACCCGAACATCAAGCCCGCCCGGTGTATGATAATCAGTAACCTGACCAGGGGACGGCATAAATGTGAAGGGATCTTCCGCATTAATACGGCATTCAATAGCATGACCGGAAAATTTAATATCTTCCTGTTTAAAATTAAGCGGTAGACCGTCTGCAATGCGGATTTGTTCGCGCACAAGGTCAATGCCGGTGATCATTTCAGTGACCGGATGCTCGACCTGAAGGCGGGTATTCATTTCAATGAAATAAAATTCGCCGTTTTCATATAAAAATTCGATGGTTCCCGCACCGCGGTAGCCGATTGACTTCACTGCTTTGCGACAAACTTCGCCAATTTTATCGCGTCCTTCGGAATTAAGCGCCGGTGACGGGCTTTCTTCAAGAATTTTTTGATGGCGGCGCTGCAGTGAACAATCCCGCTCACCCAAATGAACCACATTACCGTGGGTATCGGCTAGCACCTGAATTTCAATATGTCTTGGTGTGGTGAGGAATTTTTCCAGATAAACCGTGCCATCGCCAAAAGAAACAGCGGCTTCGCGCTTGGCGGAGCTAACGGCTAATTCAAGTTCACTTTCATCGTGGACGATCTTCATTCCTCGGCCACCGCCGCCGGAAGCGGCCTTTACGATAACTGGATAGCCGATTTTCCCCGCAACTATTGCCGCGTCTTTAAATTCGCGAACTTCACCGTCAGAACCGGGCACGACAGGTATGCCAGCTTTTTGCACCGCTGCCTTGGCAGAAATTTTATCACCCATAAGGTTGATATGATCCGCCGTTGGGCCGATAAATTTAATATCATGCTTTTCGATGATTTCGGCAAATTTTGCGCTTTCAGACAGGAAACCATAACCCGGGTGAATAGCATCAGCCCCGGTAATTTCCGCAGCAGAAATAATCGCCGGAATATTAAGATAACTGTCGGTTGATGGCGGCGGTCCAATACAGACACTTTCATCAGCGAGCCGCACATGCATGGCGCTTTCGTCAGCCGTAGAATGAACGGCAACGGTTTTAATGCCCATTTCATGGCATGCTCTATGGATGCGAAGGGCAATTTCACCACGGTTGGCAATGAGTACTTTTTCAATCATGCTAATTTGATCCGTTATTCAATAATCACAAGCGCTTCGCCGTATTCGATCGGCTGCTCATTTTCCACAAGGATCGCTTTAACCGTCCCACCTTTGGCCGCATGAATTTGGTTCATAACCTTCATGGCTTCGACAATAAGGATGGTTTGACCGGCTGAAACCGTATCACCCACTTTAATGAATACGTCTGCAGTAGGATCCGATGATGTATAAACAGTTCCAACCATTGGAGAGAACACAGTGCCCGGATGGTTTTCAGCATCAAGGGGCGCTTCAGCAGCGGGTTCAGCGGCAGCAGCAGGAGCGGCTACAGGCGCAGCAGCAACAGGTGGCGCATATTGAACGGCAGCCCCATTTCTGGAAAGCTTGATCTTGCGTTCACCGTCTTCAACTTCTATTTCAGTTAAATCGGTTTCATTTAGCAGATCAGCGAGGTCGCGAATTAAGTCTTTGTCGACTTGCATTTTTGCCATTATGTGTAATCCTTTTATTTATTTACTTGGTATTATTTTACTAAATTGTTCTTATTTAAGCTCATTTTTAACCGCATCAACAGCCATTAAATAACCCGTAGCACCAAAGCCGGTAATAAGGCCAACGGCAGCTGCGGAAATATAAGAATGATGTCTGAATTTTTCACGTTTGAATATATTTGATAAATGTACTTCGACGCACGGCTTATCAACCGCCAGCAGCGCATCCATTATCGCAACTGATGTATGGGTCAGTGCACCAGCGTTTATAATAATGGCATCATGATGTTCGCGGGCTTCCTGAATCCAGCCGACAATTTCGCCTTCTGTATTGCTTTGGCGAAAATCAATGTCCATTTCCACACTGGCCGCTTTAGCAGTCATTTTATCTTTTATGTCGCCCAGGGTATCGGCGCCGTATATCTCTGGTTCACGTGTGCCCAGCAAATTTAAATTAGGGCCGTTGATAACCAATATTGATTTTGTCATATTTCCCTACTGACTTATTCTCATTACCTATGTATATAATACTTTAATTATGATTTGAAAACAGTCATTATCAATTTAAAGGCATTATAATGATAAATGTGACCATAAACGGCGATCAGCATGCTATTGATAAGGTATTATGCCTTAATGATCTTTTGGCGAGTTTTGATATCGATGGGGACAAAGTCGCGATCGAACATAACCTCGAAATCGTGCCAAAGTCGACATTTGATCAGATAATGATTGGCGATGGTGACACACTGGAAATAGTCCACTTCATTGGTGGCGGCTGAAAAATACAGAAGATGAATAGGTAAGAATTTATGAGTGATGATTTAACTATTGCGGGAAAAGAATATAGCTCCCGCCTGATCGTTGGTACGGGCAAATATAAAGATTTTGAAGAAACTAAATTGGCCGTTGAAGCATCAGGCGCTCAGATCGTCACCGTCGCCGTCAGACGTGTTAATATCGCAAACCCCGGTGAACCGATGCTAGTTGATTATCTTGACCCAAAAAAATACACCTACCTTCCAAACACCGCAGGATGTTTCACAGGCGATGATGCCGTGCGCACCTTAAGACTAGCCCGTGAGGCCGGTGGCTGGGATCTGGTAAAACTAGAAGTACTAGGCGACCAAAAAACCCTATACCCAAACATGCCCGAAACCGTTACAGCGGCAAAAACACTGATCGCTGAGGGATTCCAGGTCATGGTCTACTGCAACGATGACCCAATACAGGCGCAAATACTCGAAGACATAGGCTGCTGCGCCATAATGCCGCTCGGCGCGCCAATTGGTTCCGGCCTAGGCATCCAAAACCCGGTCGGCATCCGCATCATCGTAGAAAACGCATCCGTCCCCGTCTTAGTCGACGCCGGCGTAGGAACAGCATCCGAAGCCGCACAGGCCATGGAATTAGGCTGCGATGCGGTATTAATGAATACGGCGATTGCAGAAGCGAAAGATCCTGTGCGGATGGCCAGAGCGATGAACCATGCTGTGAAAGCGGGCAGGGATGCGTATTTAAGCGGCCGGATGCCGAAGAAATTATACGCTGATCCAAGTTCACCGTTGGCTGGGTTGATTTAGACAGCCAGTAGCCCTACAATCATTTTAGATTATCTATAAAGGGGACGGCTAATGAAGAAAATTATTATTGCTTTTGTGTTAATGCTCCAAGCGGCGAATGCTCAGCACCAACAAGCGACTGGGGATTTTACGATGGCGCTTACGGGGGATAGTATTATTACCCGGCCGTTATCGCCTTATACTGAGCCTGAATTTTTGGAGATGATTGAGCTGATCAGAAATTCCGACATGGCTTTTACTAACCTTGAAATGCTGTTTCATGATTATGAGCCGTATCCGATGGCGGTTAGTGGCGGGACTTATATGCGCGGGGACCCGAAACTGGCGCAGGAGCTAAAATGGGCCGGGTTTGATATGGTTAGCCGCGCTAATAATCATACCGGCGATTATGGTGTTCTTGGTCAGACGCTCACAACAAAATATGTAAATGAAGTGGGGATCATTCAGGCGGGGGTCGGTATGAGCCTCGCCGAAGCGCGCGAAGCTAAATTCCTTGAGACCGGAAAGGCGCGGGTAGCGCTTATTTCTGTTGCGTCCACATTTGCGACGCACATGGCGGCGGGACGCTCACGCGATAATGCACCGCCAAGGCCGGGGCTTAACCCGTTAAGATATTCCCGCACTTATATCCTACCAGAAGAAGAATGGAATAACCTTCGTAAAACTGGTGAAAGTCTTGGGCTTTTTACCAACCAGGATGGTGAGCCGCGCGGCACATCGGAAGACCGGCCGGATGCTTTTAACCTTTATGGTAGGTGGTTTGAAAAAAGCGATACTAATATTATTAGCCGCTGGATTGGCGAGGGTGAAGTGGCAGGCGTGCGCACGGAGCCAAATAAAAAAGACATGAAAGAGATTGTCGCGGTTATTTCCAATGCCAAGAAACTTGCCGATTATGTCATTGTCACCATCCATGCCCACGAACAAAAAGGACCGCGTGAAATCCCCGCTGATTTTATCGGCGAATTCGCAAAAGCAACCATTGATGCTGGCGCCGATGTTTTTGTCGGTCATGGCCCTCATGTGCTTCGCGGCATTGAAATGTATAAAGGCAAACCGATCATGTATAGCCTTGGTGATTTCATGTTCCAGAATGAAACATTGCTGCGCCTTCCGGCCGATAATTATGACAATTATGACCTTGATGATAATGCCCATGTCGCCGATTTTAATAATAAACGTTATAAAGGCGGCACGAGCGGTTTTCCTGCCCTTGATGAAATTTGGGAAGGGGCACTCGCCATTCCGACCTTTAATGGCCAAACGGTCAAAGAGCTCGCTATTTACCCGGTAACTCTTGGTTACGGTCTACCAGAACAGGTTCGCGGTCGTCCACTACTGGCGAAAGGTGAACTGGCTGATAAGATACTGAATGATCTTAAAACAAGATCAAATCCTTACGGTACCGAAATAACCATTAGGGACGGTGTTGGTTATGTGGAAATAGAATAGTATTTCACTGCTCATTTCTGCCTTTGCTAAGCCATTCATCTGGAAAATCTGCCGCTTTTTTGGCCGTTAGATCACGAAGACGAAGGCCTACATTTTTGCGTTCAGTGTAGGGCACAACATGTTTGCCTTTGGTGTCACCTGAAAGAACATAAATTCGTTTGCGCAGGGCGACAATGGTTTCTTCCATAGTCGGATCATTGACCAGGTTATTCATCTCCCGCGGGTCCGCTTCCATGTCATAAAGTTCTTCACGGTCCCAGATGCCGTGATACTGGATGAATTTATATTTATCGGTTCGCACGGCGAAAGTGGTCGGGGTTTGCGGGAAGTCATATTCCCAGAAATATTCGTAAGCAAATTCGTTGTTCCACGGCTCATCAAGTGCTTCGCCGCTGCCTAATTTTGTGAAGCTCCTGCCTTGAAACTGTTCCGGGCGTTCGACGCCAGCTATTTCCAGAATAGTCGGCGCGATATCAAGGTTAGCAACCACTTCGGTGACGGTTTTGCCGCTTTCAAAGCCCGGCCCCATGGCAAGTAGAGGAACGCGCATGCTTTCTTCGTAGGCGTTACGCTTATCAATCAGGCCATGTTCACCAAATAAAAAGCCGTTATCGCCCATCAACATAACAATAGTATTTTCAGCTAGGTTGTTATCTTTTAGCCACTTTTGAATACGGCCGATGCTGTCATCGACAGCGCTCAATGTTCTGTGATAACGCATTTTATATTCACCCACATCCAATGTGCTGTGATAAGGGAAATCGACGCCGTGCCAGCTGCTGCGCTGATCTTTTACCCAGCGTGGTTTACCGCGGTAATTTTCTTCGGTGTCGGCCATGTTATCAGGAAGCTTGACCTGCTTATCCGCATATTGATCTTCGTGGCGTTCTGCCGGGTAAAAATCTGCATGAACCGCTTTATGGGAAAAATATAGGAAGAACGGTTCTTCCTGATCCAGTGTATCAAGCCAGTCTATGGCATAGTCCGTTAGCTCATCGGTGATGTAGCCTTTTTGATCAACATGGGTACCGTCCACATTAAGCTTCGCCGTGCTGCCATCACTTAGCTCGGGATAATAATTTCCCTGTCCTTGAAAGCTGATCCATTTATCAAAGCCGGGCTGGGGTTGGTCGCCCTGATCACCCATATGCCATTTGCCGATAAAACCGGTTTTATAGCCCGCATCCTGCATATAGCCCGGGAAAAACACCGTGCCTTCAGGAAGTGGCGCATTATTATCAACCACGCCGTGGGTATTGGCATATTGCCCGGTTAATATCGTCGCACGGCTCGGCGAACAAAGGGCGGTGGTAACGAACGCATTTTTAAAATGAACGCCGTTTTCTGCAATAGCATTCATATTGGGCGTATCAAGCAGCGGATTGATAAAACCAAGCTCATCATAACGTTGATCATCGGTAAGGATATAGATGATATTTGGCTTTTGCTGGGCATTTGCAGGCAGCGTTAGGGCTATAAAACTTAAGGCAATCAGCAGTTTTTTTATCATTTTATTTCCTTTAAAGGGCTCTCTTTTCAATCTCCGGATATTTCACCACCAGAGTCAGGGCGCGCATGACAATGAACAGGGCATATGAAAACCATAGCCCATTATTGCCCCATAAAGGCATAAATACCAAGATAGAAATGATATAACAAATGGCCGAAATGATCATGCCGTTTCGCATGGAACTACCGGCGGTGGCGCCAATGAATATTCCGTCAAGCTGAAAGCTCCAGATTGAAAGCAGCGGCAATATGATGACCCAGATCAGATATTCATTTGATATGGTGCGGATGGTTTCGATATTGGTCAGCAGGTTAATGATCGCTTCACCGAATAGATAATAAAACCCGCTGAAGATAAAGGCAGTATAAACGGCCCATTTGCTGGAAATGATCACGGCTTTTCGGAGGTTCGCTACGGATTTTTTACCGATCTGTTTACCAACCAAAACTTCAGCTGCTTGTGCAAAGCCATCAAGGCCATAAGCGGTCAGGTTCTGCAAATTCATCAGTACCGCATTGGCGGCGAGGATTTCTGTGCCAAACCGTGTGCCAAGCAGGATAAAGCTGGCTAGAGTTAAAGTCAGACACATGGTGCGTATAAATATATCGCGGTTCAAGGTGAACAGCGTTTTAAAAGCGCTGAGTTCCATAATATTTTCAAGCACCTGGCGATCAAATAGAGGAAGTTTGAAATATTTTTTGTTATCGCCCATGACAAAATAAAGGCTGAGTAAAAAGGCGCTGCTTTCAGATAGAACAGTACCAAGCGCCACCCCGTCCGCCGTCATATCAAATCCATAAACAAACAGGAAGTTGAGCAATATATTACTGATATTCATATAGAGGTGAATGAAGAGCACCTGTTTAGCCCTGCCCATACCAAGCAACCAACCCGACGCCACATAATTCATTAGCGCAAAAGGCGCCCCCCAGATGCGGATGGCGAAATACTGTCCGGTCAGGCTTAATACCGACTGTTCCGCTTCCATAAAGTAGAAAAACGCCGAAGATAATAATGACTGGCAAATGATAAACAAAAGCCCGATTGAAAACGCACTAATGCAGCCACGTATTACCAGCTGATTTAAGCTAAGTTCATCATCCCGGCCGTGGGCCTGCGCGGCTAGTCCCGTCGTTCCCATACGCAGGAAATTTACCCCGTTATAAAGGATCGAAAAAAACATCGCGCCAAGGGCAACGGCGGCTAGATATCGCTCATGGGGCAAATGGCCCATGATGAAACTGTCCGATAGCCCGAGCAGCGGAGTTGACAGGTTGGCAAGGATTGCAGGTACTGCAATTTGCCACATGTGCCGAGATATAGTATTATTATTGATATAGGTCATATCAGGATTAAGATTTCGCCAGTAATGTCATTATTAATGAGTAATTGTTTATCGTGTTAAAATAATATGTTTTTTCCATTAAATGTATAATATATCATTTGTATATAAAAAAATTACATATAAACTAGATTAGTAATTAATAAAGATGTTTAATAACCTTGAGGACCAAAATATGAATGTGCAAACAACAGCACAAAATTTTGATGAACTAGATTCAGTTTGCGTAAGGTTTGCCGGTGATTCAGGCGATGGAATGCAGCTGACAGGCGATCAATTTTCCGTAGTTACCGCCCTTGAAGGCAGTGACCTATCTACCTTTCCAGATTTTCCCGCTGAAATCCGTGCCCCTGTAGGCACCACATTCGGCGTGTCGGCATTTCAAATCAATTTTGGTTCTGTTGAAGTTTCTACGGCCGGTGATGAGCCGGATGTCCTCGTAGCAATGAACCCTGCCGCGCTAAAAGTTAGTTTGGAGGGACTTCGTAAAGGTGGCGTTATAGTAGTTGACGAAGGGGCCTTTAATAAAAGGAACCTTGATAAAGCAGGATACGAAGAAAATCCGCTGGAAAATGATAGTTTAAGTGATTATCAGGTTCAAAAACTCGATATCACCAAAATGACACTGGAATCAGTAAAAGAATTTGGCCTTGGTAAAAAGGATGCAATCCGTTCCAAGAATATGTGGACACTCGGACTTATCCTGTGGATGTTTGGCCGCCAGAGAAAACCGATTACCGATTGGCTTGAACAGAAATTTAAGAAAATACCTGACGTGGCAAATGCAAATATCGCCGCCGTAAATGCCGGTCATGCCTACGGGGAAACGGCTGAAGTATCCAGTAACCTTCGCCGCTATCATGTGGGCCGCCACACTACCGAAGAAGCCGGTGAATATAGAACCGTTAACGGAAATCAGGCGCTTGCCTGGGGCCTTGTTGCCGGATCACAGCTCGGCGATATTCCCCTTATGCTTGGGACTTATCCGATTACACCTGCTTCAGCGCTACTTCATACTCTTAGTGAGCTTAAAGAATATGGTGTTGTTACGTTTCAGGCAGAAGATGAAATTGCCGCCGTCTGCGGTGCCATTGGTGCATCCTTTGCCGGACAGCTTGGTGTTACGTCAAGTTCTGGCCCCGGTATTGCCCTTAAAACGGAAGCCATAGGACTTGCCATTAGTGCGGAACTTCCGCTTGTAATCGTGGATGTGCAGCGCGCGGGACCATCAACGGGCCTTCCGACAAAAACTGAACAGTCAGATTTATATCAAGCCGTTTGGGGCCGAAATGGCGATGCGCCGATTGTTGTGCTATCCGCGTCTAATCCTCATGACTGTTTTGATGTGGGAATTGAAGCGGTTAGGCTTGCTACTAAATATATGACACCTGTTATGGTGCTTTCTGACGGCTATATCGGTAACGCGTCCGAGCCATGGAAAATTCCTGACATTACCAAAATGGAAAAGTTTACCGTCAAGCATCATACTGATCCTGAAGGCTTCCACCCATTTTTACGTGATCCCGAAACACTCGCGCGCGTCTGGGCGAAACCGGGTACACCGGGACTGCTACACCGGGTGGGCGGTATCGAAAAAGATTATGACAGTGGTCATATTTCCTATGACGCGGCCAATCACCAGAAAATGAGTGATGTTCGCGCGGCAAAAATTGATGGCATAGCAAATGATATTCCACTGCAATCTGTTTCACTAGGCGATCAGGGCGGTAAACTAGCCGTCGTTGGTTGGGGATCAACACGCGGCGCCATTCATCAGGCCGTAAAGCGGGCCCGCGCAGAAGATATTGATGTATCGCACGTTCATATCGATAATATCTGGCCGCTTCCTAGAAACCTTGAAGAGGTTCTTAATAGCTATGATAACGTAATTGTTGCTGAAATGAATAAGGGGCAAATGAATAATTTGCTTAGAGCACAGTATCTGCTTGATGCCCATTTGCTTTCCAAAGTATCAGGTCAACCCTTTAAAATTACGGAGATATTAGACTGTATCCGTGAACAGGCGGGAGTAAGCAAATGAACGAGCAAACTGACGTAAAAAAATTGACCTTCAAGGATTTTGAAACCGATCAGGAAGTGCGCTGGTGCCCAGGTTGCGGCGATTATGCGATCCTAAAAGCAGTTCAGATGACACTCGCTAATATTGGTGCTACGCCGGAAAATACTGTATTTGTTTCAGGTATCGGCTGTTCTTCGCGTTTTCCGTATTATGTGGAAACATATGGTTTTCATACGATCCATGGCCGCGCGCCTGCGATAGCAACAGGCGTTAAGCTTGCTAATCCAGAGCTTGATGTCTGGCTTGTGACCGGTGACGGTGATGGGTTAAGCATTGGTGGCAATCATATGCTTCATGTGCTTCGCCGTAATGTGAATATGCAGATTATGCTCTTTAATAATGAAATTTACGGTCTTACCAAAGGCCAATATTCACCAACCTCAAAGCAGGGTACAAAATCACCATCCACGCCATTTGGTTCGGTTGATTTACCGCTTACGCCTTGTTCGTTTGCCATTGGCGCAGGGGCAAGATTTGTGGCGCGCGGCATTGATACCGCGCTTAAAGCACTTCCCGGAACACTGGCCCGTGCCAAAGAACATAATGGCGCATCATTTATTGAAATACTGCAAAACTGTATTGTCTTTAACGATAAAACGTTTGAGCATTTCACTTTGAAGAAAGAAGCGGCCAATACCCAGATCCATGTTGAACATGGACAGCCGATGATTTACGGCAAAGAAAAAAATAGAGGCCTTCATTTTAATAAGGACAAATTTGCGCTTGAAACGGTAACCATTGGCGAAGACGGCATCACTGAAGATGATATATTAGTGCACGACGAAACTAATAAACTTATGGCGCAAATGCTTGTTGAGTTAACGGCGCCTGAGTTCCCAGTTGTTTGCGGCGTTATATATTGTGATCCTAAAGAAAGCTATGATGACGCGGTCCATAAACAGGTTGAAGTTGCCAAAGCAAATAAGAAAGCAGATTTCAATGCATTGATCCGTCAAGGAAGAACATGGACGGTCGAATAGGATATTAGTATATAGTAAAAGCTTATTTTTTAATTGAATTCGGAGGAAATTATAATATATATGTAAATTATATGTTAATAAGTTGCTGATTTTATGAATAATAAAAATATTACGCAAGAAAATTTAGAAGAGATTATTGCCTCGTCAGCTGATGCTATTCTGGCGTTAGATAAAGATCATAAAATTGTTTTATTCAATTCATCTGCGCAGAGGTTATTCGGCTATCAAAGTTCTGAAATAATAGGTCAGCCTCTTGAAATATTGTTGCCTGAAAAAACCAAAGATATACACAAAGACTATATTAATAATTTTGATAAAATGACGGTTCGTTCACGCGCCATGTCGGCCCGCACAACTATTTATGGTTTGAGCAAAACCAATGACGTTATTCCACTTGAAATTTCCATTCAGAAACATCCTGAAGAAAGTCTGATGAGATATTCGGCCATTTGCCATGATATTTCGACGAGAATAAATATAAATGAAGCTCTGCAAAAAAGTGAAAAACGGCTCTTTAGGGCGCAAAGAATTGCCCAAATTGGCAATTGGGAATGGAATATTCTTACCGGTGACCTTATTTGGTCAGACGGGATTTATAAAATTTTTGAAAAAGACAAGGATACATTCGAAGCGACATACGATAACTTTCTTCTATGTATTCACCCGGGCGACCGTGATGTGGTTGCAAAACAGGTGGAAACCTGTGTTAACGAGTTAAAACCTTATACCGTAATACACCGTATAATTTGTAATGATGATAGCATCAAAGTGGTAGAAGAACGGGGTGAGGTTTTCTGCGATGCAGATAATAAGCCCATTAGAATGGACGGCACTGTACAGGATGTTACAAAGTCCTGGCATAAGGAAAATGAGCTAAGATTAGCGACAGAACAAGCCATTCTTGCTAACAGAACCAAGTCTCAATTTTTATCGACTATGAGCCACGAACTTCGCACACCACTTAATGCAATAATCGGTATGAGCAGTTTGATTGAGGATGAAACATTGGGACCGCTTAATGAATATGATTATAAAAGTTATATTACCGATATTAAAAATAGTGGTCATGTATTGCTAAATCATATTAACAATATGCTTGATATAACGGATGTAGAGCTGGATATTGTCGATATAAATTTAGAGAGAGCAAATTCAAAAGAATTGATTGAGAGCTGTGTGGATTTGGTCAGCGGGTCATCTGTTAATCATAATGTCCAATTTCAAGTTAACATAAGTGATTCATTAGACGAATTGGAAACAGATACTGTTTTATTTCGCAAAATATTACATAATATTCTTTCGAATGCCGCCAAGTTTTCACATTATGGCGGCAAAGTTATTGTTAGCTTGAAAAAGGATGAAAGCGAGAAAAATATTTTGTTATCCGTTGAGGACTTAGGAATAGGCATAGCAGAAGACGAATTAGAGACAATTTTTGAACCCTTCACACAGGTTGATATGGAATTTACTCGTAAATATGATGGCGCTGGCCTTGGTTTATCAGTTGTTAAGAGGTTTACAGAAGCTTTGGGTGGTAATGTTGATCTAATCAGTAAAGTAAATTCCGGTACTACAGTGAATGTTTGTCTGCCTATCTCAGGTTAATATTATTTTGACTAATTGTTTTTTTCAAATCTTTGAGCCGCTGTAAAATAATATAATGCTCCCCATAAGGTTAAAACGGCTGCACCTGCCAATGCTAAACTTATTATCCAGTTATATATCCCGCGGTCTATTATTGCGTCAGCTGGATTATCATCCGAGTATAAAATATCAACTTTTTCACCAATTCTATAAAGTGGTTGGCTGGAACTGAAGCTATCTTCAAACTTTATTGACTGTCCCTTGTTATCGATAAAGCGGGCAATAGCGTAATAGGTATAACCACTATTATCATTGGAAGACCTACTGGAAACATCAATTATTTCGCCATTTGCAGTTTGTCCGTTTTGGCTAAGGTTGATCATGTTTGATGCGGTGAAATAAGCTCCGCCACCAAGGCCAACGGTGAGTGCCAGCATAATTATTCCAGTAACAAAATAATATTTAAGATGAGCTTTTATCCGCTCAACCACTTCGGAAGTTTCAAGCACGCGTCCTTTTATTTCTTCGCCGGATGTCTCTATGCCTTTGGTTTTAAAATTTTGCCATGCTTCCTTTAACAGCGATCGGTCAAATTCACTTCTGGTCATCTTTTCATATAGAACGGATAATTTATAACCAATATATCCGCCTCCGGCTAAAATAAGCACGCCAGACATATAGTTACTTTCAAAATTATTAAAGGCCATGTTCAATATAAAAATACCGGGAATAAAAAATACTATGCCGAATATAAGCCACACTAGAGTAGGCTTTCTGACCTTTTCGGGTCTTTCAGGCATGACTAGTAATTCAAGTTCTGTGCCGGGCATTCTGCCGATAATAATATTAGAGCTCATTGAGCTCGTTTGTTCAAAGGACCTGCCATCAGGTGTGCGGTATTGAAAAGTCGAATGATACATTTCACCGCTAAAGTTTTGCTTATGCCCCGGTGATGATTTTTTTGGATTTTTATTACCTTTAAAATATGAAGCCAAAAAAATAATACCAATGAATAGTAGGCCAAAACAGAAAAATATAATTGCGATGGCCATATTGTGCCAGAAGTCATCAATAACAAAATTTTCAGGATCTTGTGCCTCGTAATATACGCCGACTTTTGTACCAGTAGCGAAAGATGGCGAGCTACCGTAGCTGATATTATCACGCACCCGCCATGTCTGGCCCGACTGGTCGGTGAAATTAAGGATCGCTTTATATGATGTGCCGCTATCACTGTCATAGCTGCTTTCATTATCAATAACGATTGCCTCGGCGTAAAGGCCATCTTTGGTCAGGGCAATATAACTATAACCCATATAAACACCAATACCGGAAAACATCAGTGGTAGTCCGATGAATAATGCAATGATCAACCCGCCAAAGGGCTTTACCCTGCTGTCCGTTTTGAAACTCTTTACACTACCAAAAACTTTATCATCTGCTTGTTCTTTAGCGGCGGCGTTGGTCGCACGGACGGCTAAGATACGTCCTTTAATCCTCACTGATTTGAAGCGCCAATAGAGTTCATAACCAATGAATGATCCGCCAACGACGAGAAAAACCGTTCCCATAACCAAAAAGCCAATCTGACTCCAGGCGGAAAAGAAATCGATAATTATATCAAAAATTAGCTCAAACAATTGGCTTCCAAGTTTTGTCTTAAATTTTATGGCAATCGACTATAACTTAAATAAATGATATATCAGTTAAAATTACATTTTCAGCACTTTAGCTCAACTTAACGTAAACAGGAAAACCAGTGATGATCAAAAATATAACACGCCGAGAATGGTTGGCAAAGGGCAGTGTTGCTGTAGGAACGGCTTCTATTGCTAGTCTTCTTGGTGGACAGAGTTACGCGGCTACCGTTGAAATGCCCGGACCTGATGGTCATGTTGACGATTTATTGGCGATGGGGGGAAATGAAAATCCTTATGGTCCTTCCAAAAAAACTAAAGAGGCCATTTTAACATCTTTTCATGAACTTTCCCGCTATAATTTTTCACTTCCAGTGGAACTTAAATCCGTGGTAGGGGCTGTTCACAATATTTCAGCTGATCATATTGAAATAGGCTGTGGTTCCAATGAGATATTACGGGCAGTTGGCCTGATTGCTGCTGAAAATAACAATGCGGTTTTGGCGGCAGACCCTACATTTTATTCGTTATACCGACATTCGCAGGATCATGGCTCGAATACTATATTTGCATCTTCAACTGATAAAATGACATTGAGCCTTGATGCTATGCGAAGTGCGATGACGGATGATGTAAAAGTTATTTATATTTGCAATCCAGATAATCCGATTCCGACCATTATCGAAGAAAATGAACTGAAAGAGTTTTGCCTTGAGATGTCAAAACGTGCCATTGTAATTATTGACGAAGCATATGCTGAATATTGTCAAAATCCTGATTTCGGATCAATGATAGATCTGGTTAGGGAAGGTCATAATAATATTATAGTTACCAGGACGGCATCAAAAATTTATGGTTTGGCAGCACTTCGGGTTGGCTTTGCTTTTGCTCATCCTGACCTTATCAAGAAATTAATGATATTTAAAACGTCGAGCAGCAGAATGAGCGGCGGTGTTGCAATGCATGCTGCTATTGCTGCTTATAAAGACAGTGATTATCTTGATTTTATGCGAAAAAATACGAGAAATTCACTTAAAATTGCTTATAATATGTTTGAAGAACTTAATATCCCTTACATAAAATCAGACACAAACTTCACTTTATTTGATGCGGGAATTCCAACTGTTGAAGTAGGAAAGCGTATGCTCAAACATAATGTTAAGGTTGGCAGACCATTCCCCCCATTAACAACATGGGTCAGACTTAGTATGGTTCAAACGGAACAAATGCCACGCTTTGTAGAAGCATACAAACGGGAATTTGGCTAATTGGATCAGTTTTCTGGTGAAACATATGTCGCCAGATAGTCCAGTATTTGTGCTCGTTCTTCTTCTTCCAGTTCTGGCATACCTTGTTCTGCGACCATATAGTCCAGTGTGTAATCCCAGGTGTCGCGGGACAGGCGTTGCTGGACAACTGTTTTAATAGAATGACACGCCGAGCAGAGATAAAAAACTTCTTCCCTGCCTTCGCCAATCGGTAACAACGCCATATCCGGGTCTTCATCATCATCTTGTGAATAAACCGGGCTTATAAGTCCCGATAGCACGAGCGAAGCAAATAGAAAAATGCTCAATATTTTCATGTTCGGCGAACCGCAATTCTGTGCAGGGTGTTATTCAAATAACCTTTTGGGTTCCAGTCTATGGCAAAGGGCTGACTTTGGCCATTTGCGTCTATTGCTCTGGCCCATATTTCGTAATAACCTTTTTCAGGGAGGTTTATGTTCGCCGTCCAGCGCTGCCACGCATTGGTATTTGATGGGGCATTTAAGTCAGCTTTCTGCCATGTAGCGCCAAAATCATAGCTAATATCGACCGTAGAAATACTTGTATCACCAGACCAAGCATGTCCGCGTATCTCAAATGTCTCATTTGAAATGTCTGCCATGGTTTGGGGATAGGTAATTAACGACTTAACTGGCATGGCTTCAATTATTTGAAAGTCTTCGGTGGCTACTTTCTCGCCCGGTGCGACTTGGTAGCCGGGAACCCGGTATGATGTTCCTGTCATTTTTGCCCCGTCGTGGACCTGATCACGTAGATAAATACGGCTCAACCATTTTTGCGAGCACGATCCAGGCCAGCCCGGAATGACGAGCCGCAGTGGCGCACCGTTCATCGGGTGAAGATCTTGACCATTTTGCGCAAAGGCAATCAGGTTATAGGGATCCATCGCTTTTTCGATCGGCATGCCGCGCGAAACCGGATGTAAATCAGCATTGCCGGAAAGATGACTGTCAGTGCCTTCATGGGCTGTATAAATAACTTCCGGCTTAACGCCCGCGGCATTTAATACGTCGCGCAGCCGCACCCCTGTCCAGTTTGAACAGGCCACTGCGCCATAAGTCCATTGATTGCCAGATGCTGGGGGATCAAAAAATGCACGGCCGTTACCGCCGCATTCAACCAAAAGGTCATAGCTGATAACTTCAAACTGGCTTTTCAAGTCGGCAATGGACAGTGATAATACTTTATCAACCAAACCATCAATGGTTAACTGCCATGTAGAGGGATCAACTTCATCAGGTGGATTACCGTTATTTCGGATGAAATGTCTGTTGGTTGGTGTGACACTGTCATCGAGCAGGTGAGGCGGCGTTTCCGCATTCAGTGGCCGGTCATTGAGCTGCGTTAAGCCAGCTTTTCCGTCAATAGCATCGCTGTCCTGCGCAAGGGCGAGCGGCACAAAGCTCGCCGGCATATTTCGTGCAAACGGGATCGCCATACCAAAAAGTAATCCTGCGCTTGCCCCCGTGGTGCGCATTAAAAAATTTCGTCTGCTCCAGATATTTTGTCCCTGAATTTTATCTGCCATTTTTTTTCCCTGTTATTTGATCATTGTCTTAATTATTTCGCCGGCCTTTAGCTGTGCATGTGACGCTTGGTAATCAAGTCCTAAAAGTTTAACCAGCGTTTTGGCGATTTGATTTTGTTTTACGTCATCAGTATTTTTCATTTCGCCTAAAGCCGGAGTATCGGGGCCGATCACTGCCATCCAGATAGCGCGGTCGCCATCGTCAGAAGCAATATCCATTTCACCGTGATCTTTCCAGTCATCCAGTTCCACATAACCGCGACCATGATCTGTTGTGATTAACAGTGTGGTTTTATCTTTATATTCTGGGTCGGATTGCACCCAGTTCCAGATGCGGCTGATAAATTCATCGGATTTTTGTGCCGAATTTATATAGCGATCATACTCACCATTATGGGCATAATCATCTGTTTCGCCGAGCGATATAAATAAGGCTTTCGGGCGTTTCTCTTTTAAATATTCAAAGGCAAAATTATGGGTATAAACATCAAAACGTACCTGATCCCACGGAATAGGAATGTCGAGTTGCAATTGGTTAAGCTCTTTTATGCGCGGGTTATCCAGCATAATTTCCATTTGGTCAAAGCCCGTATTCATGTATACGCCGCTACGTTCGTCATTGATAATGTAAGGAAACACATCCCAAGAGGCGAAAGCGGCGGTTTTTCCTTTATATCCGTCCTGATGTTCTAGCCACTCTAGAAAAGTCCAGTTTTCATTAAGAATTTTTTCATTGCTTTCAATTTTCGGGTCCGCTACGCCGGTAAGGATTTCATTATAGCCGGGATAAGAAAAATGATATGGGTTGGTTATATTGGCATTGCTGCCCAGATCACGGTTGCCGTAAATCTGGCCTTGCTTTGCAATGGTATTCCATAAGAAAGGAAACAACACCTCACGTCTTTGCTCAGCCGTATCACGCCAATATTTTTCCTTGAATGCTTCATGCATTCTTTTATAGATAATATATTCATCCTGATCAAAATAACGATTATCAACGCCTTGAAAGACTTCCTGCCAGCGCATGCCGTCGAGAGTGATAAGGATGACATTCTCTGTTTTACCCTGAGCATGGGATACTGTTATTGAGAAAAAAGTGATTAATATAATAGTGATAGTTCGAATTGTAGTATTTAACATTGAGTGTGCCTTATTTTTTGTTTTTTTAAGCTTAGCAGAATAATTATATTTTATGTAATAGCATTTGTGTTTTTATGAAGCCATAGTTCGAGTTTATCCATTGAAAATGATTTTGAACGGTATAGGCCAGAGATGAAATCATAGGTTATTTCAGCATTAGCATTAATGATATATCCATTAATAATCAGAAAAGTGTATGTACAGGCAAAAGAAGTTCTTTTATTGCCGTCTATAAAAGGATGATTTTGGCCCAGGCTTTCCCAAAGAGCTGCGGCTTCTGCGATAATGTCATTATAATAACCGGTTTGTGGCCGAAACAGTGCTGCTTCGAGTAAGCCGGGGTCCCGAATTCCATGGACCCCACCATATCTTTCAATTTGGTCCTGATGGATTGCAAGCGCATCAACAATTGTTAAATAGTCAGTCATTTAGCCAGTTCTGTGTAGAGACTTTTATAACTTTTATGACTTTTCATATAAGCTTCCATGACATGGGAGCGTGCTTTTAAATTTTTACGCTTATCTATCAGGTCGCATAATGCTTCATTGACGATTGCTTGTATTTGACGACCTTCGTCATTTGCTATTTCTTTAATAGTTGATAATATTTTTTCATCAACCTGAGTTGCAAATTTTTCTTTATTCTGTTTCATGATGACACCTGTTGTTTATCATGATGTAACATGATTTGTCATGAAATGTCAAGAAACAGCTATTGTTTAGAGTGAAATATAGTCATAATAAAGGGAAGATGTAAGGCAGAAAAACTTAATTACCTTTTTGCGCTAGTTTTTTGAAATATAGGCGTATAATAGGGTGAACGGCAACAAAATGGTGATGTTTATATGGGGACAGATGCTATAACCGATGAAGAACTGATACTGCGTATTGGTGAAGGTGACCAAACCGCTTATGGCATTTTGGTTGATCGTCACCTGTCCCTGAATTTGGGCTATGCAACAAAGCTTCTTGGGAATGCCGCCGAAGGTGAAGAGGTAATGCAGGAAGCTTTCATTAGGGTTTGGAAGCATGCCAGCCGGTGGGATCCGGCTCGTAAGACGCGTTTTACTACATGGTTTTATAGAGTTGTTACCAATTTATGTTATGACGTTTGCCGTAAAAGAAAACCACAGAGTGATGTGGGGATTTTGGACCGGATGGCGTCGGATGATATGAGCGCAGATAATGTAATTGCTGTGGACCAGCGCTCGAATAGAATCAAAAAGGCACTGGAAGAATTGCCGCAAAGGCAACATACCGCAATAATGCTGTGTTATTTTCAGGGCCTATCAAACCGCGAAGCTGCGGAAGTAATGGAAGTAAGCTTAAATGCGCTTGAATCATACCTGGTAAGAGGACGGCGCAATTTGGCAGACATATTAAGTGATGAGAAGAACAGTCTCTTAAAGGAGATCGGATGATGAATGACATGAAGTTAAATGAATATTTGAATGACTATGCAAAAAGTCACAGCCCCGAGCCAAGCCGGGACCTGATTGATAATATTATGAGGGTCCCAAGGGAAGTGGAACAAGAAGCAAGTATTTTATCGGTGGAAATTCCGTCGAAAATCAGCGAATGGTTCCTGTTTTTGGTGCCCCGCATATCTGGCCTTACCGCAGCCTGCGTTATGGGGATATATTTTGGCGGCGCTGGAAGCTCAGCCCTCGCAGAAGATGAAATTGATGACATTGATCAAACATTAATAGAGGTTGAACAAGGTATCATACTGGATGAAGAGGTCGATACGTTACTGGACCTGGAAGAGTTTATTTTTGTTGAGGAAGCAGCACAATGAAGAATTTTTCATTAAAAATGAATTGGATGAGCATCGTAATGCTGCTCTCACTAGGTATTAATTTCTTTGTTATTGGGTTTATGTATGCCCAGCATAAAGCCAAAGAGATCAGAATGACGAGGCTTGCCTTTGATAATTCGATTTCAAAACTGGTTGAACCGTTTCCCCGCAGCGGCAAGCATGATTTTTATGTAACCATGCGCAGTAAACGTGAAGAACTTATTCCTATTTACAGAAATATTATGTCACAGCGCGCGACTATTATGACCATCATTGCCGAAGATAGGCTTGATAGTGATAAACTACGTAAGGCCATGCAGGAATATCATGAAAAATACCATGCTATGGTCAACCCGTCGCAAGAGGTAATGATTAAAATTATCAGTGGCCTTGAACTTACGGAAAGACAAGCCATTTTAGAACGGTATAAAAACCCGCCCAGAAGAACTTACCGTAGTAGAGAAAATGATGATCGCCGCCGACCTTCAAGGCCGATGGAGCAACCGCAACAAAGCAGTTTTGATTGATAGAAATTTAATTAATAATTTAACGATTGTTTAATGTCTAATTAAGAAAAACAGAGTATCATAATTCCATGATATCGATTATATCGACACCGTTAGCACCACAAACGGCGCCGAAAACAGGGGATAAGTCCCCTGTGGTAGGCGTCAATAGTGTTCCTGCGCCTGAAAAAAATCAACAAACAGCAGAACTTTCAAAAGAACAACAGGTCGAAGTTACTCGTCTTAAAAAAGTAGATCAGCAAACCCGGGCTCATGAAGCGGCCCACAAAAATACCGGTGGTCAGTATGCTGGTAATGCTTCTTATTCATATACTGTTGGACCGGACGGTAAAAGATATGCTGTGGGCGGCGAAGTGCCCATTGATGTATCGCCGATTAAAGATGATCCTGAAGCAACTATTGCGAAACTTGATGTGGTTATCGCGGCAGCGCTCGCACCTTCCCAGCCATCAGCACAGGACCGCAAAATAGCAGCAACAGCGGTTACCGCTCGTAATCAGGCCCGTACTGAATTGCTGGAAAAAAATCGAACCGAAGAAGCTGAAAGTGACCAGCAAAATTCACCATTTGATATAAATGATTTTGGTGATACGCCTGTGACATCAGTTAATAAAGCCTATGAAAGCGGTAATGGTCTTGGGCAGGATAATAATCCAACCGGGACAAATTTCAGCGTGAGCAGCTAGGACTTGAATATATTCTGTTGTGTGTTAGATATTTGCTATGGCCGAAAATTCTTACCATATTCCCAAAAACACAGTCTTTTACCAGCAAGTGATTAAAAGAAGCCGCTTTATAGTTCATATTGGCCATACGGCTGATGTAGAGCAGGCTCGTGCCTATATCCACGATATAAAAGAAAAGTATTCTGACGCCGGGCATAATTGCTGGGCCTATGTTGCGGGCGATCCTGCTGACAGTCAAATACTTGGTTTTTCAGATGACGGGGAGCCCAACGGAACGGCAGGAAAACCAATATTAAATGTTTTGATGGGCTCCGGTGTTGGTGAAATTACCGCCGTGGTAACACGCTATTTTGGTGGCATAAAACTTGGAACGGGTGGGCTAGTTCGGGCTTATGGTGGTAGCGTAAATCAGGCACTTGAAGAACTAATCACCGCTGAGCGAATACCGGAAATCATTGTTGAAGGGGTATCTGAATATAGCCATCAGGACGTAATAGATCATATTCTCAAAGACTATAATATCCTCAGCCTTGATAAAGAATATGGTGAGCATGTAAGTTGGAAAATAAAGATGGATGAAAGAGAAGCGCCGCTTGCCATATCCGAGATACTGGATAAAACAAGCGGCCGCGTTCAGTTTACGCTTCCTGAAGAAATTTCAGAAAACCTATAAGGCTTTAATGATGTTCTCTACCATTTTCTTAGCGTCGGAAAAGAGCATCATTGTATTGTCACGGAAGAATAGTTCATTTTGAACCCCGGCATAACCGGATGCCATTCCGCGTTTAATAAACAGAACTGTACCGGCAAATTCAACATCGAGAATAGGCATGCCGTAAATTGCACTGGTTTTGTCGGTTTTTGCAGCGGGATTGGTCACGTCGTTAGCGCCAATAACAAAGGCGACATCGGTAGCGGAAAATTCGCTGTTGATGTCTTCAAGTTCAAACACTTCATCGTAAGAAACATTGGCTTCAGCAAGCAGTACATTCATGTGGCCCGGCATACGCCCGGCAACCGGATGAATGGCATATTTAACGGATACGCCTTCTTCCTTTAGCAGATCACACATTTCGCGAAGCGCATGCTGTGCCTGGGCAACGGCCATACCGTAGCCTGGAACAATGATGACAGAACTTGCGTTTTTCATAATGAACGCCGCATCTTCTGCAGCACCCTGCTTAACAGGGCGTGTTTCAAGTTCACCGCTACCGGCGACTGCATCTTCACCACCAAATCCACCAAGGATCACGCTAATGAATGAACGGTTCATGGCAGCACACATAATATAACTTAGAATAGCACCGGACGAGCCAACAAGGGATCCTGTGATAATCAGCGCGTTATTTTGCAGTGTAAAACCAATACCCGCCGCAGCCCAACCAGAATAACTGTTAAGCATACTAACTACCACCGGCATATCTGCACCACCAATTGGGATGATGATCAAAAAGCCAATAAGGAAGCTAAGGCCGATGATAATCCACATAATGTCACCGCCACCAGTAGCAGAGACTTCATCAATGGAGAAGAATGCAATAAGACCAAAGATTGCAATGGCAATAGCAGCATTTATCACATGACGGCCGGGCAGCATAATAGGTGCGCCTGACATATTGCCGTTTAGCTTGGCAAAGGCAATGACAGAGCCAGAGAAGGTAATTGCACCAATTGCGGCACCAAGGGCCATTTCAATACGGCTGGCCATGAAGATATTCCCCATAGCATCAACAACACCGAAGTTTTCGGGTAGCAGAAAGGCTGCTGCAGCAACAAGCACGGCCGCTAGTCCAACAAGTGAATGGAAAGCAGCAACGAGTTGAGGCATGGCAGTCATGGCAATGCGTGATGCAATAACCAAACCGATACCGCCACCCACAACGAGGGCAATGAGTATCCATGTATATGAAACGATTTGCGGATTAAGCAGAGTTGTAACAATGGCAATGGCCATACCAAGCATACCGTAAAAGTTACCCTTACGGGAACTTTCAGGGGAGGACAGACCACGTAGGGCAAGGACGAATAAAACACCGGCTATCAGATAAGCGATGGCGGTGATATCTACAATATTTTGTTCTGACATCTATTTATCCCCCTTCTTATCGGCTTTTGGTTTTTTCTTATACATTGCGAGCATACGGTTGGTCACGGCAAAGCCGCCAAAAATATTAACCGCAGCAAGGCCGATCGCGACAACGCCGAGGATCTTGGCAATGTTCATATCCGCAGGTCCTGCGGCGATAAGCGCGCCGACGATAATAACCGATGATATGGCGTTTGTTACCGCCATAAGCGGTGTATGCAAGGCTGGAGTAACGCTCCAAACCACAAAATAGCCAACAAAAATTGAAAGCACGAACAGTGAAAGTTGTGAAACAAAGGGTGACATGCTCGCGCTATGCATTGCGGCATCTGTTAATTGAGTAACTTGATCCATCTTAATTTCCTCCCGTCAAGCGTTCGTGGACAATTTGCTTGTCCTTAGTCAGTAATATTCCTGTTACGGTCTCATCTTCCCAGTCCATGTTTAACTGTTTACTTTCTTCGTCAACATGGGGGGATATGAAATTAAGCAGGTTTTTAGAATATAAAGCGCTTGCATCAGTGGCAAGGCGGCTTGGTACATTCAAATGGCCAACGATAATTACGCCATTATCAGAAACAAAAATCTCACCGGGTTTTGATAAGGTACAGTTTCCGCCAGCTTCGACCGCAAGGTCAACAATCACCGAACCGCTTTTCATACTTGCTACCATTTCATCGGTAATCAGTATCGGCGCAGGGCGACCGGGGATAAGTGCCGTGGTGATGGCAATATCCTGCTTCTTAATTGTTTCAGCAATGAGTTCAGCTTGACGTTTTTTAAACTCATCGCTCATTTCTTTTGCATAACCGGCTTCAGTTTCGCCTTCTTCGTCGGTTTCTACCATGATGAATTTACCACCAAGGCTTTCCACCTGTTCTTTTGCCGCTGAGCGAACATCGGTCGCCGATACAACGGCACCAAGTCGCTTGGCAGTGGCAATGGCTTGAAGTCCAGCAACACCAACACCCATAATCATTATTTTGGCAGGGGCAACGGTGCCGGCGGCAGTCATCATCATTGGGAAGGCACGGCCATATTCATGGGCCGCATCAATGACCGCTTTAAAACCGGCCAGATTTGATTGTGATGAAAGTACGTCCATGCTTTGGGCCCGCGTTATGCGCGGCATAAATTCCATGGCAAATGCAGAAATGTTTCTGTCAGCATAAGCTTTCACATGATCCGGGTTTTTAATGGGATCAAGTACGGCGATTAACATGGCGCCTTCCTTGATCATAGAAAGTTCGTCAATTTCTCCTTCGCCGTCCATAAGAGGGCGCTGGACTTTAAATATAATATCAGCACTTGCGTAAGTGCTATTCGCGTCGGCAGCTATTGTTGCACCGGCGTCAATATATTGACTGTCTAAAATTTGGCTTTGTCTTCCTGCGTCTTTTTCAACAGTAACGCTAAAGCCTAATGAAATTAATTTTTTGACAGTATCGGGGGTCGCCGCAACACGCTTTTCATATTGTCGACGTTCTTTGGGTATCGCTATTTTCATGAGCAGTCTCTTGGTATGATCAATTCGTTAAATATGATTGATTAATATAAATTAAGGTAAAGAAACCTTAACAGAAAATACCTAAAAGGATAGGGCAAAAATAATTTTATGCTTAATGTCCTAAATAATCAAAATGATTTATACTGTTTCAATATGAGACGAAAAAATGTATTAAAATTGAATGTTTATTAACTATTGTCCCGTTATGATACACTTTATGATTTTTCAGGACATATTAAATATAAGTAGATTATGAATATGATGAGCGAAACAAGTAAAGTTGAGCAGGAAAAAGAGCTCGCTTTTAATAAAATAATTGGCAGTAGCGATGTGATGAGCAAGGCTATACTGCTTGCCCGTAAGGGAGCGAAAACCGATGTGCCCATATTAATAAGTGGGCAAAGTGGTGTCGGTAAAGAAGTATTCGCGCGTGCTATTCATAAATCAAGCGGTCGTTCGGATGAACCTTTCATTGTGGTCAATTGTGGTGCCCTTCCGGCTAATCTTGTGGAAAGTATTTTATTTGGACATGTGAGGGGTGCCTTTACTGATGCTAAAGAGGATCATAGCGGAAAATTTGTTGATGCGCACGGCGGGACAATATTCCTCGATGAAATTGGAGAGCTGCCACTTGATTTGCAAGTTAAGTTACTTCGTGTCTTGCAAGAAGGTGAAGTGGACCCGGTCGGCGGCGAAAAAATTATAACTGTTGATGTTCGGGTTATTTCCGCCACAAATAAAAAACTGGAAGATTTGGTTTTAGAAGGCACATTTCGCGAAGACCTTTATT
>JABJKT010000016.1 GCA_018660225.1 Kordiimonadaceae bacterium | reverse complement strand
ATTAAAGGTGGGGTTTGCACCACAATTGCCGCTTGAAGCCGTCATCGCTGTTAAGGGCGGTTTTTCATTACTGCCTGCTTCAGATGTTAGTGAGCTATCTTACTGGCAATTATCGGGCGGAGAACCAGCCGGTAAGATTACATTTTTCAATGAAGCGAAAAAAGTTGATGTGATGCAAGAAACGCAAAAGGCCTATGATGGGCTTGCGAAGCTGGTAACAACATTTGATCTTCCTAAAACACCCTATCTTAATAAACCACGCCCTGAATCGGTCGGATACGGTGAATATGATCATCTGGCAAGAACCAAAGAATGGGGGGATGGTTGATGGAAACTCAAACTCCCGAACAGTTAAAAGCATCTGATCCAAAATCCTCCGTCTGGGTCGGGGCATCGGCGGGAACTGGCAAAACATTTGTGCTGTCCAACCGGGTGCTTCGGTTGCTTCTTGCGGGAAATAGACCGGATAAAATTCTCTGCCTGACATACACCAATAATGCAGCGGCGGAAATGGCGATCCGCGTTAATGAACGTCTCGCCAAATGGATATCCATGAAGGATAAAGAACTACAGAGCGAACTTACCGATGTTCTGGGTGAGGGACCAACAAATGACCAATTGATATTAGCCCGCAAATTATTTGCACATGTGTTAGACGTTCCAGGCGGTCTTAAAATCCAGACAATTCATTCATTTTGTCAGTCGCTACTAGGGCGCTTTCCCATAGAGGCTAATATATCGCCAAACTTTGATCTACTTGATGATATTACTATCAATGAACATTTAAGGCATTCGCAAGATGAAATGCTAATGCAAATTGATAGTGGCGCCAATGATGATTTAAGAGATGCGCTGGATTATCTGTCAGGCATGCTTGCTGAGGAAACATTCACCAAGCTGATGAAAAGCCTTACCAATGAAAGGGGCGGTCTAGAAGAGCTATTTAAAAGGCAGTCGTCTTCTTTTAAAATAGTCTCAGAAAGTCTAAAGGAATTACTTGGTTTTCAACAATCGGATACGCGGGGTACTATTTTAGAAGCGGCGGTGGCTGATGATAATTTTGATTATGATGGATTAAAAGCGGCATCAGAAAAACTGTTAAGCGGAACAAAGACGGATATTAAAAAGGGAAAACTAATATCAGCCTGGTTAAAGGAAAAAGAAAGCCGAGCTGAGAGCTTTGATGTATATAAAAAGGCATTTCTAACGGGCAAAGATGAATTTTATGCCAAGTTTATGACCAAGAATTTAAGCGAAGAATATCCTGATGATCTTGATCAGCTCTATAAGGAAGCCGAGCGGGTCAAGTTTAGTAATGACCGCCTTAAAGCCTATATGTTATTTGAAAATTCAATTGCTATTCTGCGTATGGGTTTTGAGTTAATAAAAACCTACAACGCGCGAAAAGTAAGCCGTAATGTTGTTGATTATGATGACCTGATATCAAAAGTAAGTGGACTATTTCATAATGTCAGTGCCAGCTGGATACTCTATAAACTTGATCAGGGAATTGATCATATTCTAATTGATGAGGCACAGGATACAAACCCTGTCCAGTGGGATATTATCAGGAAAATGGCTCAAGAGTTTTTCTCAGGAGTTGGCACACATGATGAAGTAGATATTTTGGAAAACCCAAGAACTATTTTTGCGGTTGGTGACATTAAACAGTCTATTTATTCCTTTCAAAAAGCGGAGCCCAGGAAATTTGATGAAAATAAAAAATATTTCATAGAGCAGGCCAAGAACGCTGAACTTGATTTTTCCGTTGTCCCAATGAACCTTTCATTTCGCTCCACATCATCTGTACTTGAAGCGGTTGATGCGGTCTTTAGAGCGGAAGATCATCGCCAGGCGATTTCCTTTAGCGATGATGAAATAAGTCACGACACTCACAGAACGGGTGATCCGGGTCTCATTGAAATATGGGAACCTCTTCTGCCGGAAGAGCAGGAAGACGAGCAAGGATGGTCAGCACCAGTAATTCAAAAAGAAGCTCACGATCCAAAAAATAAACTTGCAGAGAAAATCGCCGATAAAATTAAAGGCTGGATTGATAGTGGTGAAATGCTGGCTTCAAAGGGTCGGCGGGTCACTGCAGGGGATATATTGATCCTAGTTCAGAAGCGAAAAGAATTCGTTCATTACATGATCCGTGCCCTGAAAAACAGAGGTGTAAATGTCGCAGGCCTTGATCAAATGGTTCTCACCGATCAGCTTTCAGTTATGGATCTGATGGCAGTGGCTAATTTTACACTGTTACCGAGCGATGACCTGACACTTGCTGTCGTTCTTAAAAGTCCTTTTATAGGCATGAGCGAGGAAGATCTTTTTGGTCTGGCTCATGCTAGAGCAAAAGGCGAAAGCCTATGGACTGTGCTATTAAAAAGAAGAAAAGAATTTGCTGAACAAGTGGATTATCTGACCAAACTTACCAGCCATGCAGATTTTTATCCGCCGTTTGAATTTTTCTCCTATCTTTTAGGACCGATGAGAGGTCGGCAAAAACTGATCGCCCGACTAGGGGATCAAATTAATGACCCGGTTGATGAATTTTTAAATCAAGCCATGAAATATGAACAAAATAACGTTTCGTCCATGCAGGGCTTCTTAAGCTGGATTGAAAAGGGTGATATTAAGATCAAACGGGATATGGAGCAGGGCGGCGATATGGTGAGGATCATGACCGTTCACGGCGCAAAAGGGCTTCAGTCACCGATTGTTTTTTTACCTGATACCTGCCAGACAGTAAGAATGCAGGACAATCTTTTTTGGTATGAGCAAAAATATAATAAAAACCTGCTATGGGTAAGAAATGAAGACACACGTATTGGCGCAGGAAAAACGGCTTATGAAGGGCGCAAAGGCGATATAGAAGATGAAAATAAGCGGCTTCTTTATGTGGCAATGACCCGTGCGGAAGACCGATTATATGTAACCGGGTTTGAAGATAAAAATGGCCGCAAAGAAGACTGCTGGTATGACATGATACGAAATGCCGTATCACAGATGGATGGCGTTGATGAAATCCAGATTGGCGATGAAACTATATTAAGGCGTGAACATAAGAATACCTCTCCTCTAATCAAAATCAAAGAACGGGACGAGGTAGTCCTTATACCAGCCGAACTTCCGGTCTGGGCATTTACTTTACCGGCCCCTGAACCGTTACCTGGCCGGCCCCTTAGCCCGTCAAAGCTGGATGATGAAGATGAGGTTACAACCAGTCCGCTTCGAATGGGCGAGCATGTTAAATTGGATAAGCAGAAATATCACCGCGGGCGGCTCATTCATAAACTTCTTGAAATATTGCCGGACTTGCCTGCTGATGAAAGAAGAGAAGGCGCAATGAGGTATTTATCGCAAAAAGCACTTGATTTACCGCCCGATGATATTGAACAAATCAGCGGTGAAGTTATGGCTATCTTTGAAAATGATGATTTTGCAGGACTTTTTGGCCCGGGTAGCCGCGCTGAAGTGCCGATCGTTGGCCAAGTTGGTAATTATACTTTAAGTGGGCAGGTTGATAGGTTAGCCATACTGGACGGTGAAATATTAATAATTGATTATAAAACCAATCGACCACCACCCAAATCAGCAAACGCCTCGCCCAAAATATATCAGCGGCAGATGGCGGCTTATAAAGCGGTGTTGTCGGATATTTACCCGGATCATAAAATTCGTTCCTTCCTGCTTTGGACCGATATTGGATCACTGATGGAAATTCCTGATGAGATACTAAATAAAATTGCTTTTTAGCTCTCTTCCCCCTTGACGGTGGGGCCGTTGCTTCTTAAGTTCAGTAGTATAGAAAATATAATTTTAAGGACATAATAATGAGCATTATTGCAGTAACAGACGACGCCTTCGATCAGGACGTACTTAAATCAGATAAACCTGTAATCGTAGATTTCTGGGCGGAGTGGTGCGGACCTTGTAAACAGTTTGGCCCCGTATTTGAAGAAGTTTCCAACGCAATGGAAAATGTTACTTTTGCCAAGGTTAATATTGATGAAAATCCGGAAGCACCAACAAAATATGGCGTGCGCGGTATTCCGACAATGCTTATGTTTAAAAATGGTGAAGTTGCCGCTATGAAAGTGGGCAACACATCTAAAGGTGATTTTGAAAACTGGATTAGCGAAAACACTTAATTCATTGATTATAAAAAAGGGCGCTTTCATTATGAAGGCGCCCTTTTTTTTGTTTTTAACTAAAGAATTCTTTTTCATAAGCCTCAGTGAAAAATTTTGTATCTTCCGGCCTTGCGGTGCTGATGCGCATCCAGTCTAGTTTTGGCGGGAATGGTCTGCCGATGGCGATGCCGTGTTTTCTAATCCGATCGTAAACTTCTTTTGAATCCATGCCAGTTTCAAAGAATGTGAAGTTGGCGTTTGATTTAATATGGCGCATGCCATGCTTATCAAAGAAATCATAAAGAATTTGCAACGATTCAGCGTTTTTACGTAGTACGAACTGTTGATAATCAGTATCTTTATAGCTTTCAATAGCACCAAACATAGCCGGACCATTTATGGACCCTGTCATAAGGCTTCTGATTTTTCCGAGCATTTCAGTTGAGCCAAAACCAAAACCAATCCGGATACCAGCAAAGGCATGGATTTTGGACGCCGTACGGGTGACGACCACATTAGGGTAATCGGTTATCAGCGGGATCATGGTCTGATAGTTTGGATCATTGACATATTCATAGTAAGCTTCATCAACAAAAACATAACATTTTTGTGACATTTCCTTACAGAATTCTTTCAGCTTTTCACCGTGCATAACGGTCGGGATCGGGTTATTGGGATTGCACAGATATATAATTTTAACATCATCCGTATAGGCTGCTTTCATAGCATCAAGATCAATGGAAAGATCTTCAGCTACCGGCACCCATATTTTTTCAATACCGCGCCTGTTACTATAATCCATGAAAGTATCATCATATGTGGGGTTTGGCGCAAGGATCTTGCCGCCTTCCATGGCGACCATAAGGGCGATGGTTTTAAGAATTTCACCTGAACCACCTGCAACCATAACATTTTCTGTTGGCACATTTTCCATACCGGCGATTAGCTCGGTAAGCGGTCTTTGTCCGCCGCCGCCACCATATAAGCCGCCATATTTATGAGCATTGGTCATTGCAATGCTAGCTTTTTTGTTAATGCCATATGGATTTTCATTGGAGCTCATCCGGATCGGATTTGCCGCTGTTGGCACGTAGCCATCAATGGTAATGCTTTGTGCGTGGGCATTGGCCGCAAGAACCATTCCCCCGGCAAGCGCAGTGCCACCAATAAGCCATTCACGTCTGGTAATTTTATTCGTCATTTGTTGTCCCTTTTTTGTTGATAAATGAGGATAACAAAATATGGCGACTTGTCACGTAAATAAAAAGGGCACCAACCTTTACGGTCAGTGCCCTTTAAAAAACTATATTAGAAATTATCAGGTGAAGAGTTTTTCATAAACTTCAGCAAAATATCTCATGTCTTCAGGTTTTCCCATGCTGACCCGGCACCATGTTGTGAATGGTGCGAAGGGACGGCCGACAAGAACACCGTTATCTCTGAATAACTGACGAACTTCAGTAGCTTCTTGCCCTGTTTCAAAGAAAACAAAGTTGGCGTTTGACTTGACATAATTAACGTTATGTTTGTCAAAAAGTTCATAAACAATAGCCAGAGATTCCTGATTTTTACGACGACAGAAATCTTGTGTTTCTGTATCTTTATAACTCGCTGCAGCACCGGCTACGGCAAGTTGGTTTGTACCGCCCGTCATAAACTCTCGGAGTTTTCCGATCCATGTCGGCGAACCATAAGCAATACCAAGACGCACACCTGCAAAGCCGTGGATTTTTGATGCTGTTCTTGCAACCAGAATATTTTCATTAGCCACTGCAAGCGGAACCATTGTTTCATAATCAGGGTTCTGCACATATTCATGATAAGCCTCATCAATGAACACCAGACATTTCTGTGACATTTCAAGACAAAACTCTTTGAGCTTATTTTTTTCCATAATGGTTGGAAGTGGGTTATTAGGGTTCACCAGATAAATAATGCTCACATCATCCGTATAAGCCGCTCTCATGGCATCAAGATCAATAGTCATGTTGTCATCAACAGGAACTTGGATAATATTAACACCACGACGACCAGCATATCGGGTTAGATCATGATAAGTGGGGTCAGCCGTTAGAACGCTACCCCCTTCAACGGCAGTAATAAGTCCTAATGTTTTAAGGATTTCGCCGGAACCGCCTGAAAATGTAATATTTTCGCGTTTGGCGCCTTCCATTTCGGCTAGCACATCAATGAGTTCCATATATTTACCGCGGCCATATAGATGGGCCGTATCAAACATATCAATAATAGCGTTTCGTGCCACTCTTGACATGCCGTATGGGTTTTCATTTGTGCCAAGTCTAATTGGGTTTTCAGGCGTCGGGACAAATCCCGGTACAGCCATATTCTGTGCGTTTGCGCCCTCGCCAAGCAACATTGCCATTGCAATTGCTGAGCCACCTTTTAACCAGTCACGTCTTGAAACATCATTTGCCATTTTTATATCCCTTATATTTAATCAGTTCATTTTGTTATAGAATAACATAATGATTTTCATCCAAATGTCACGCAATAGATTTAAGGGCTAAAAAAAGGCATCATCCGGTTAGGATAATGCCTTTTATATTCAAAGAGTTATGTTTTGTTCTTTATGTAAATTCTTTTTCGTAAACTTCCGCAAAATATTCCATATCTTCCGGCTTACCCATGCTGACACGGCACCAATCTGTGTATGGCGGGAATTCACGGCCTATTGCTATACCATGTTTTCTGAACCGATCACGCATCTCGCTAGTCGGCATGCCGGCTTCAAAGAAAAGAAAATTGGTGTTGGATTTAACATGCTTAACGTTGTGCTTTGCAAAAAGCTTGTAAACGATTGCCAGGGATTCTTGATTTTTACGGCGCACAAAATTCTGCGTTGCCATATCCTTGAAACTTGCTTTTGCGCCACTTACGGCAAGATGGTTTGTTGAACCGGTCATATATTCATTTATCTTCGCAATCCACTTTTTCGATCCATAACCAATACCAAGTCGGATACCGGCAAAGCCGTGAATTTTTGATGCGGTTCTGGCGACGACGATATTTTCATGGGTCGCCGTTAGCGGTACCATGGTTGCGTAATCATCATTTTCAACAAATTCATGATAAGCCTCATCAATGAACACCAGACATTTCTGCGACATTTCGATACAGAATTCTCTAAGTTTAGTTTTTTCCATAATCGTTGGCAGTGGATTATTGGGATTAACCAGATAAATAATACTGATATCATCCGTATAGGCCGCTTTTAAGAGATCCAGATCAATAGTCATACTATCATCAACTGGTACATGTATAATGGGAACATCACGGGCAATGGCATAACGGGTAAGGCCGTGATAAGTGGGATCAACCGTTAGTACTGCCCCGCCTTCCATTGCTGTTATCAGACCTAGTGTTTTTAATATTTCACCAGATCCACCTGAAAAAGTAATGTTTTCAGCATTGACACCTTCCATCTCAGCCAATTGTTCAGCGAGCTCATTCTGGCTTGCTCTTCGGCCATATAAATGGGCCGTATCCAAGGCATCAATAATGGCATTCCTAGCCACCTTTGATATGCCGTAGGGATTTTCATTAGAGCTTAATCTAAGTGGGTTTTCTGGCGTAGGTACCCACCCCGGTACGGCCATATCCTGTGCATTTGCCCTTGATCCCATCATCATGGCCACTGCAATTGCTGATCCGCCCTTTAACCAGTCACGTCTTGAAATATTATCTGTCATTTTTATAGTCCCTCTAAAAAAAGTAATGAAATAATATAACCAAGATAAAGATTTTTGGCCGTTTGTCACGAATTTCGTTTAGGTAATAAAAAAAGGCATCACCTAAATACAGGGAATGCCTTTTAATTATTGGATTATCGTTGAAATATCAGGTGAATTCTTTTTCGTAGCATTCAACCAGATATCTTGTGTCTTCCGGTTTGGAAGTACTAATCCGGCACCATTTTGTGAATGGCTCGAATGGTCTGCCTACCTGAACACCATATTTTCTAAGTCTTGTGCCAAATTCCCGTGCTTCAATACCGGTTTCAATATAGGTGAAATTGGAATTAGACTTGATATATCGCATGCCATGTTTTTCACACATTTTATATATGATATCGAGCGATTCAGCATTTTTGCGCAGTACAAATTGCTGAGTTTCAATGTCTTTATAACTGGCAAGGGCGCCGTGAACACTGACGGTGCTCACTGAGCCTGTCAATTTGTCTTTGACCTTTTTAAGCATAGCTGTTGTACCAAAACCAAAACCGACCCGAACGCCAGCGAAACCATGTATTTTTGATGCGGTTCTGGTGACAATGATATTTTCATTTTCAACGGCAAGCGGGATCATTGTTTCATAATTAGGATCAGTGACATATTCATAGTAAGCTTCATCAACAAACACATAACATCTTTTTGACATTTCAAGGCAGAACTCCCGAAGCTCCTTGCCGTGCAGTATAGTAGGCGTCGGGTTATTGGGATTAACAATATAAATAATTCTCACATCATCGGTCATCGCCGCGCGCATGGCATCCAAGTCAATGCTCATGTCACCTGACTTAACAGGAACGCGGATTTTATTAATCTCCATGAGTTCGGCATATTTCATGAAATTATTATCAAATGTTGGATCAGGGGCCAAAATGCTGCCACCTTCAATGCCGGTAATAAGGGCAAGTGTGTGCAATATTTCAGATGAGCCAGAAGTCATAAGGATATTCTCTGGTGAGATGCCCTCATTATTAGCGAGTAGCTGAATTAGCTCACGTCTTCCGCTGCCGCCATAAAGATGGGCAACATCATAAGAATTATTCATGGCAATACGTGCTGCCTTCGAAATACCGTAAGGATTTTCATTGGAACTAAAGCGAATGGGGTTTTGTGGCGTTGGCGTATAGCCATCAACTGTTAAACTTTGTGCTGTTCCGCTATTTGCCAGCAGCAGGCCGCCTGCTAAAGCAGTGCCACCAATAAGCCATTCGCGTCTTGATATTTTAGTTGTCATGTCGTTCCCTTTATATGCTATTAATTTTAGCCAAATTCACGTTTGTAAACTTCGACCATATATCTCATTTCTTCAGGTTTTGCGGTACTGACACGAACCCAATTAGGATGTGTTCTATATTTACGTCCAACCAGTATTCCAAATTCCAGTAATTTTTCACGAACTTCTGTGGCATCTCTACCAGCATGGAAGAAAGTGAAGTTGGCATTTGATTTAATATACTGAAGGCCAAGTTCTTCAAACATTTCATAAAGAATTTCCAACGATTCATAATTTTTATCAATAATGAATTTTTGATATTCAGTATCCTGATAACTGGTGATCGCCCCCATCATTGCCGGATAACTTGTTGTGCTTGATCTAAATTGCTGAAGTTTTGCAAGTGTATCTGGATGAGCAAAGGCAAATCCGATCCGTACATTGGCGAAGCCGTGAATTTTTGATGCCGTACGCAGAATGACGATATTTGGATTATCAGCAACCAGATGGGCCATTGTTGAAAAGTCTTCGTCACGGGCATATTCATAGTATGCTTCGTCAATAACAACCATCGCTGTTTTTGAAACTTCAAGGCAGAACTCTTCAAGAGCATTTTTTTCAATAATGCTTGGGATCGGGTTATTTGGATTACAAAGATAAACGGTTGTCGTTTCGTCGTTCATAGCGGCGCGCGTTGAATCCAAGCTAATATGCAAGTCATCCTCATTAACCGGAACTTCGATGATTTCAGCACCAAAGTTTTTTGCATATCTCGTGATTGATCCGAATGTAGGGCTAGGCGCAACCAAATTGCCGCCAGCTAGTCCAGCTACAACACCAGCAGCCATCAAAAATTGGCCTGAGCCAGCACCGACAATAACACATCCCTGCGGAATGCCTTCCATGTCTGCGATTACTTTTGTTAACCGGCGTCCAATAGTGAAATTATAAAGATGAGCTTTTTTATAAGCTTCGTGAATAACGTCCATTGCTTTTGGGTTAATGCCGTATGGGTTTTCATTATTTGTCATACGGATTGGGTTATCTTTGCTTATTGGTGCACCCATATTCATCATTTCGCTCATGTCCTGCCCGGAAGCAGCCCCTGCGAACACTAATCCACTAGCTACCGCTGTAGTTCCAACGAGCCAGTCACGTCTTGTAATATTTTTTGTCATTTTATACTCCTGTTATATTTTGTTAAATTAGCCAAATTCTTTTTTATATATATCTGCAATATGTTGCATTTCTTCGGGTTTGGTCATGCTGATGCGGACCCAGTTAGTAAACGGTTTAAACTCGCGGCCTAAAAGAATGTGATGTTCTTTCATCTTCGCGGCGACTTCATTTGCAGGACGTCCTGCGTTAAAGAAAGTAAAGTTTGCATTTGATTTAATGCAGTCAAGGCCAAGATCGTCACACATTTTATAGACAATTTCGAGACATTCTTTATTTTTTCCAATCAGGAACGCCTGATATTCATCATCCTGATAACTCGCTATTGCGCCGCGCATTGCAGTATAGTTGAGTGTGTTTGAGAAAAGGCCAAATGATTTTTTAACAAAATCCGGATGCGCATAACAAACGCCAATTCGAACACCTGCAAAGGCATGTATTTTTGACGCCGTACGGGTCACAATTACATTCTTATTTTCCCGAACCATGCTAACCATGCTTTCAAAATCGGGATTATCTACATATTCATAATAAGCTTCATCGATTAAAACCGTAATGCCGCGATCCGACATTTCAGTAATAAATTCTTTTAAAGCATTCTTTTCTATTACTGTAGGGATCGGGTTATTAGGATTGCAAAGATATATCAGCTTCACTTCATCCGTTACTGCGGCGCGAATATCTTTAAGATCAATGCTCATGTCCTCGGCCACAGGCACTCTTATCAGTTTGGAGCCAAGTGAACCCGCAAAACGGATAATATCACCGTAAGTCGGGTCAGGGGCGATTATAGCACCGCCTTCAATTCTGTTAAATACAGCAGCCTTTTCCAAAAACTCAGTAGAGCCGGCACCCAAAGTGACATATTCACGGGGAATATCTTCCAGTTTGGCCATTAGCTGCATGAGTTCAAAAAAAACTCCAAAGGCATATTTATGTGAATCGTCAAGCGCATCTTCCATCGCTTTGCGCGCCTTTAACGAATGACCATAAACATTTTCATTGAAATGGGCGCGAATGGGATTTTCAGCTGTAGGATTTACATTTGGTGTCAGAAAAGTCTGCGCAGATGCGGCTGCACCTGAAAGTAAAAGGCTACTTGCCGCCGTTGAGCCGGCAATCCACTCACGGCGTGTCAGTTTTATTGTCATATTTATGCTTTCAAACGTTACTATATTTTGTTTGGCTTTCGCCTACCGCTATAATGTAACATATATAATCATAAAATATGACAAAGTCCAAGTTTTATATTCTTAAACAACCGATAGCTTTAACCAAACTCTTTCTTGTATGCATCAACCACATATTGCATTTCTTCCGGCTTAACGGTGCTCATGCGTACCCAATTGGTAAATGGTGGGAACGGGCGGCCGCTCATAATGCCGTGTTCCCTAAGTGCAGTGGCCACTTCTGTTGACGGGCGACCAGCATTAAAGAAAGCAAAGTTTGAGTTTGACTTGATATATTCATAGCCAAATTCTTCAAACATTTTTTCAAGAATATCCATGGATTCTCTATTTTTTTGTTTGATGAAGTTCATATATTCTGTGTCCTGATAACTTTCGACGGCGCCAGCGACAGCGACATTAGAAAGCGACAGGTTAAAGGGGCCAGTGATCAGGCGCATTGTATCGGGATGAGCAAAGGCAAAACCGATCCGGACACCAGCAAAGCCGTGAATTTTCGATGCTGTGCGGCATATAATAATATTCTTATGCTCTGTGACCAGATCCTTCATGGAAGCAAAGTCAGGGTTACTCACATATTCATAATAAGCTTCATCAATGACGATCAGTGCTCGCTTTGACATTTCAATACAGAAATCTTTAAGAGCGTTCTTTTCAATGATGCTAGGGATAGGGTTGTTAGGATTACAGAGATATATAAGCTT
>JABJKT010000133.1 GCA_018660225.1 Kordiimonadaceae bacterium | reverse complement strand
GCAAAAGATGTAAAAAAAATATATCTTTTAGTTAACATATTAAATAAATCAGCAAGAAACCCTTATATACAGCGGCCTCCGTCTACTTCCATGGCGACGCCGGTGACCATACTGGCCTCTTCACTACAAAGAAAACAGGCTGCATTGCCCATATCTTCCGGTGTGGAAAAGCGGCCTATGGGAATTGTCGATAAAAACTTAGCCCTCATCTCAGGCGTATCTTCACCCATGAAGGTTTTAAGAAGCGGCGTATCCCCCGCGACCGGGTTTATAGCATTAACCCGAATGCCAAATGGTGCAAGCTCAACGGCCATTCCTTTGGTTGCAGTAATCATCCAGCCTTTTGAAGCATTATACCAGGTAAGATTAGGCCGCGGGCTAACACCGCCGGTGCTTGCCACGTTTAAAATTGCCCCTGATCCGGCCTTTTTCATAATCGGCACGATATATTGCGCCATATTATAGACCGACTTGGCATTAACGCTGAAAATACGGTCAAATACCGTTTCGCATAGTTCATCAAGCGGCTGTGGAATATGGCCAATCCCGGCATTATTGACGACAATATCAATTGTGCCATGCTGCGCCATGACCTGATCTACCATTGCTTTAACACTATCACCATCTGCAACATCGACCTTAATAGCTGTTCCAGATACCTCTGCAGCAAGCTCATTTGCCAGTTCCAAGTTTAAATCGGCGATGATAACGGTGGCACCTTCTGCTGCAAATTTCTTGGTAATTCCAGCACCAAAACCCGATGCGCCGCCAGTAACAATAGCAATTTTATCTTTTAATTTCATAATGTTGCCTAACTTTCTTAATCTTTATATTAACCGTGATTTGTTGCAACGGTTTTAAGGACCGAAAATCCGTAAAGTGCTTCAAAGCCCTTTTCACGGCCAAAGCCCGATTTACCAATCCCGCCAAAGGGAAGCTCGACACCGCCACCGGCACCAAAGTTATTAATAAATATCTGTCCGGCCTTCACGGCCTTTGCCATGCGCATCTGACGGCCACCGTCTTTAGTCCATACCCCGGTTACAAGACCGTATTCTGTTCCGTTAGCAATTTTAATCGCTTCGTCTTCCGTATCAAAAGGAATAACCACTTGAACCGGACCAAATATTTCTTCCTGGGCCAGTTTATGCTGATATGGCACATCCCTAAACAAGGTTGGCTTGACATAACTTCCTTTTTCAGGGCAATTAGCCGTTAAATAACCTTCTGCCGCAACCGTTAACCCATCGTCAACGCCGTATTTAATATAGTCATTAACGGTGTTTTTCTGTTTCTCGGAAACCAGCGGCCCAACATCAAGATCATCAGAAGCAGGTCCCACCTCTAGTGCCTCATAACGCTCGGTCATTGCAGCGATTAGTTTTTCATAAATACCGCGCTGGGCCACAATTCTTGTGCCGGCGGAACATGTTTGTCCTGCATTATGAATACCGCCGCCCATTAGAAACGGTAACGCCGCCTCAATATCCGCATCATCAAAAACGATCTGTGGTGATTTTCCGCCAAGCTCCAATGTCACCGGCACAATATTTTCACCAGCCGCCTTTTGCACCATTTTACCAACACCAACAGAGCCGGTAAAGGATATATGCTGAACGCCCGTATGGGCCGTTAGGGCGGCCCCCGCCTCTGCACCGTACCCCGGCACAACATTAAGCACCCCTTTTGGAAGTCCTGCCTCTTCAGCGATCCTCGCAAAAAGAAGCAATGAAAGACAAGCATCTTCCGATGGCTTAAGCACACAAGTGTTGCCCATCGCAAGCGCCCCGCCAATACAGCGTCCGGCGATTTGCATTGGATAGTTCCACGGCACGATATGAGCGGTTACCCCGTGCGGCTCACGCAGTGTATAAACCGTATAGCCATCAGCATAAGGAATAGTATGGCCCATAACCTTATCAGCCGACCCGCCGTAAAATTCCAGATAACGCGCCATTGCGGTAGCATCCGTGCGGGCCTGCTTAAGTGGCTTACCCACATCAAGGCTTTCAAGTGCTGCCAGCTCATCTTCATTTTCTTTAATTTTAACACTGATATTGCTGAGCACTCTGCCCCGCTCCGTCGCACTCATCTTGCCCCATTCACCATTTAACGCCGCTTCCGCTGCCGCCACGGCGTCATCAATGTCTTGCGCGCTACCACGGCCAATTTTACAGACCTCTTCACCCGTAGACGGGTTTATAACGTCTATGGTTTCGCCGTTACCCGCTGCCCGCCACCGGCCGCCAATTAAAATCTGTGTCGTATCAAATGATATTGTCATCTAAATTATTCCTAAGTTTCTTTATAGCTTTTTTAATGTCCGGCGTCGCATCTAGCAATGATTTTGTGTATGGATGCTGCGGATTTTGATAAATTTCTTGCGTGTTGCCCTGCTCTATGATCACACCGTCTTTCATAACCAGTACCCTGTCGGTAATATTCTTTACCGTCGAAAGATCATGAGAAATGAATAAATAAGATATACCAAGCATTTCCGAAAGTTTTTCCAAAAGCTCCAGTATTTGTTTTCTAATAAGCACATCTAGCGCCGAAGTCGCCTCATCAAGAAGTATTATTGATGGTTCCGTAATAAGTGCCCGGGCAATAGCAATCCGTTGACGCTGCCCACCGGAAAATTCATGAGGGTATTTATCAATATCCGTCTCTTCAAGGCCAACATGCCTTAGCATATCTTTAACTTTGGCCCGCCGCTCGGTAGCATTTGGCTGACTTTCCAGTAAATAAAACGGCTCCGCTACCAACCGTTCAACCGTATGGCGCGGATTAAAGCTTCCATATGGGTCTTGAAAAACAACATTAATATGCCGGCGAAGCTCTTTTTGACCGCTAAATGCTTTACCATTTATTGAAATAGAGCCTTCACTGTAATCCTCAACACCAAGTATACAGCGGCTTAAGGTTGATTTGCCGCAACCGCTTTCCCCGACAAGCCCCAAATTCTCGCCCCGCTTAAGGCTAAAGCTAACATTATTAACCGCTCTAAAATTTTCTTTTCCGGAGAGCTTATAATCCTTGGTCAGGTTTTTAACATCGAGAATAATTTCAGCCGCGTCTTCAATAAATTTTCCGCCATTATTCTGGCGCGACGCCGCAAATAGTTTCTTTGAATATTCATGCTTCATATTGGCGAAAAATGTTGCTGTGTCCCCTTCTTCCACAATTACACCATTTCGCATGATAATAATATGATCAGCAACTTCCGCCACTACTGCAAGATCGTGGCTAATAAGCAGCAGACCCATATTATCTTTTTCAACGAACTTTTTTAGAATTTCAATAATTTTTGCCTGCGTTGTCACATCAAGCGCGGTCGTCGGTTCATCCGCTATAAGCAGCTTCGGGTTTTGCGATATGGCAATGGCTATTACCACGCGCTGTCTTTGCCCGCCCGAAAGCTTATGCGGGTATGTGTTAAGCGGAAATCTTGACTGCGGAAGCTCTACCCGGCGCAGCATCATTTCGGCCTTCTGCCTTACTTCATCCTTGCTTAGCTTCGGTTCAGCGACTTTTACCGCTTCCATAATCTGATTACCAATGGTTTGCACGGGATTAAGGGCGGTCATCGGTTCCTGAAAAATCATACCGATATCGTTTGCCCGAACCGAACACATTTCTTTTTCGGACTTTCCAAGCAGTTCCTGATCATCAAGCCATATGGATCCATCCATTTTAGCCCCGTCCGGCAGAAGCTGCATAACAGCGCTTGCCGTCATGGATTTACCGCTGCCACTTTCACCAACAACTGCGACAATCTGACCACTTTCGACAGAGAAATTAATTTTATCAAGAATTTTTTCGCCATGAATGGAAAGGCATAAATCCTGTAGCTTAAGCAGCGACATCACTTTCCTTTCTTCTCTTGCGGAGTTTCGGATCAAGCAGGTCACGTATCCCGTCACCCATAAGATTAAGCCCAAGAACCATGGTCACAATCGCCCCACCGGGGAAATAGGCCAGCCAAGGTGCGAAGAATATCATTGTCTGCGCTTCATTAAGCATCCGACCGAGGCTCGGGTTGGGCGGCTGAGTGCCAAGCCCCACATAAGAAAGGCTCGCTTCTGCAATGATGGCGATCGAAAACTGGATCGTCGCCTGAACGATTAACAAATTGAGTATATTGGGAAGGATATGTTCATAGGATATGCGCATTGAGCCTTTACCACAGACTCGCGCCGCCATGATATATTCCCGTGACCAAAGCCCTAGTGCCGCGCCTCTCGTCATTCTGGCAAAAACCGGAATGTTGAAAATTCCGATGGCTATAATGGCATTAATCGCACCCGGCCCAAATACCGCCGTGATCATAATCGCCATCAATAGCGACGGAAAGGCAAAAATAAGAT
>JABJKT010000132.1 GCA_018660225.1 Kordiimonadaceae bacterium | reverse complement strand
CCACAATCGCCGAGTGGAGCAGCGCCGTCGCCACAAGCCACGGCATAAAGGACGCATTTTCAACCGGATCCCAGAACCACCAGCCGCCCCAGCCAAGCTCATAATAAGCCCACCAGGAACCAAGCGTTATACCGGCAGTAAGAAAACACCAGGCAAGCAAAGTCCACGGACGTACCCAACGTGCCCACGCCGCATCAACGCGTCCTTCGATCAGTGCGCCAACTGCAAATGAAAATGTTACCGACAGACCCACATAACCCAGATAAAGCAGCGGCGGATGAAAGGCGAGGCCCGGATCTTGCAGCAGCGGGTTAAGGCCGTTCCCTTCCATCGGGAAAGGATAAATGCGTTCAAACGGATTAGACGTCAGCAGTAAAAAGAGATAAAAGCCAAGCCCGACAAGCGCTTGAATCGATAGCACCCTGACATGGAGTGTTTTTGGTAGTTTTCGGCCAAAATAAGCGACCATTGCACCGTAAAGCGCCAAAATAAGCGCCCAGAAAAGAATTGATCCTTCATGATTACCCCATGTGGCCGATATTTTATAAAGCATCGGTTTTAAGGTATGGGAATTTCGCGCCACATTGACCACTGAAAAGTCAGAAACCACAAAAGCATACATAAGGGCCGAAAAGGAAAGCAGTGCAAAGAAAAGCTGACCGTAAGCCGCCGGAGCAGCGATTGACATAAGCCTGCCCTGTTTTTTCACGGCGCCGTAAAGCGGAAAAGTCCCCTGAATAAGGGATAAAAGACACGCAACAATGAGCGCATAATGCCCTACTTCAACGATCATATGTTTTCTTCTTCATTTGTCTCTTGATAAACACCACGCTCTTTTAAGCTCTCGATCACTTCCTTGGGCATATAATTCTCGTCATGCTTTGCCAGCACTTCTGTCGCAACAAAGGGACCGACATTTCGGGTCTCCCCTTCAACCACAACGCCTTGGCCTTCTCTGAATAAATCCGGAAGCGCACCTTTATAAATAACACTTACTGTTTCGGCACCGTCAGTGATATCAAAATGGTACGTAAGACCGTCATCGGCTTTATTAAAACTGCCATCAACGACAAGACCGCCAAGACGAATTCGTTGGCCGTCCGGTATATCACGCTCAGCCAGATCCGATGGGTCAAGAAATAGACTAATGCTGTCCTCAAGCGCCGTCATCACCAGCCCAACGGCAAGCACCAAAATTGTCATTGAGGTCAGGACAAGATAGAGCCTTTTTTTCTTTCTTTTTCCAGCGCGTGTGGTCATGTTTTATTACTCTTATTTTGCAATTCTTCATATTGTTTCTGAAGAATGCTTAATTCTTTTTCATCGTCTCTTTTATTTTTCCAGCTTAAATAACACAGCGCCGTAAGCAGGACAACAACAGCACCATAACACGGCCAGACGAAAATTCCATATTCACCCATGATTTTGCCTTTCTTCCGCGATACGCATTTGAAGTCCCCTGATCTGACGGCGAACGATTAGGCTTTGAATACGCCACAGCAGGACGGTGACAAAATATAGATTAAAAGCAAGTATAGAAATAAGAAGTGGCCATAACATGTCCGGATGAATACTGGCGCCGCCCGATTTCATAATACTAGCCGGTTGGTGAAGCGTATTCCACCAATCGACGGAAAATTTTATGATCGGAATATTAACCGCACCGACAAGGGCAACAATCGCGGCAATCCGCGCGGCCTTGGCCCTATCGTCGATCGCTTCCCAAACGGCCATATAGCCAAAATATAAAAACAGCAACACCAGTTCAGCCGTTAGGCGCGCATCCCAGATCCAGTATGTGCCCCACATAGGCTTACCCCAAAGACTACCGGTAAAAAGTGCCAGCGCAGTGAAGACCGCACCAATGGGCGCAGCGGCCCGGGCCGACTGATCGGCGAGCGGGTGTTTCCAGATAATACCAACCGCGCTTGCAACAGCCATAAAGCCATAACAGAACATCGACATATATGAAGACGGCACATGGACAAAAATAATCCGGTAAGCGCTGCCCATCTGATAATCTTCCGGGGCGATAAATAGTCCCCAGTAAAGGCCGACGCAAAGCGATAGCGCGCTCAGAATAAAGCACCACGGCGTGATCATTTTGCTAATCCGTAAAAAACGGGCTGGGTTGGCGAACTTGTGCATAGCTCTGATCTATCCTTTTCAAGGCTCATAATCAAGAAATAGTGAAAAAAATCGACATATATGCCCTATTTTGGTCTTGTTATTTTATTAACTTTTGTTATCTATACTTGATACTAGAGTAGATTGGTAAAGTAGACGAAATATGAATTGGCAAATTATCAAAAGACCTTTGAAGCTATTAGTGGGCTGGGTGATGCTTATTGTAGGCGTTATCACCGCACCGATCCCAATTCCTATTGGCCAGCTTGTTGCCCTTATCGGTCTTAGTATACTCGTGTCCGAAAGCCACTGGATCAAAACCAAAATGCAAAAATTTCGCCGCCGCCTTCCCATCATCGGTCGCCAACTTGCCCGCATGCATCCATATATGCCACGTTTCCTTAAAAAAGTAATCGACGACACCGACCCTACCCATCTTGCAGAGTAAATAGTCTTAGAATCAGTCCATGAAAGACCATTGCATGATATAACACTGTATAATTTCGCCATATAGAACTATGCTTATATGATATCGAAAGGATCCATTATGCTTTTAGAAACACCCCTATGTGATTTCGGCTGGAAAGCGCCGGATTTTACTTTGAAAGACCCAGACGGGGTCAGTTGCACCATGAGCGACTATTTAGGTGAAAAAGGTCTGCTGATTGCTTTTATCTGCAATCACTGTCCTTATGTGAAAGCCATTGCAGAAAAGCTGGCGCAAGATGCCAATATACTGATGGGCGAAGGAATAAATGTGCTAGCGGTTATGTCCAATGATTACCTGAATTTTAGCGATGACAGTCCGGAAAATATGAAGAATTTTGCCGCCGAACACGCTTTTCCCTTCCATTATCTTATCGATGAAGATCAGACGGTCGGCAAAGCTTATGACGCCGTGTGTACCCCAGACTTTTTTGGCCTTAACAAAGACGGTGAACTGCAATATCGCGGACGCCTTGATGACGCCCGCGCCAGCGACAAGGTGCGCGAAACTGCGGAGCTCTTGGATGCCATGAGGATGATCGCCGAAACCGGTCAAGGCCCCGAGCAGCAATTACCCAGCATAGGATGCTCTATAAAATGGCGTTAAGGCCTCAATAACATTATTTTTTATAAAATGTTCGAAAATGAACAGCATAAAGTGTTCGAAAATGAACACTGAACCAGTAACTATCTGATTTATCATAACTAATTTATTGGCATGTTTATTGCTACTTTAATGGGTAGGAATAAACTTAATAGATAAAATTTGCAAAAATACCTCTATCTATACAATCGGAAAAGCTTATGTTTCAGAATTATTTACTAATAACTGTCAGAAATATTACCAGAAATAAATTATACTCTTTTATAAATTTTGGCGGATTGGCTATTGGTTTCGCGGCTTGCCTGTTGATTTATTTATTTGTTAAAGATGAACTTAGTTATGATCGTTGGATACCGGGTGTAGAAACTTTATATTCGGTTGAAACGACCGTTGCCCCGCCCGGAAGAGGGATAAGAGAATTTGCCACAACCCCAGGGCTTTTGGCGCCTGCTTTGATCGAAAGAATACCCGAGGTCATTGCTTCAACTAGGCTCTATAGAAACGACGGCACTTTTACGTACGGCGACAAGATGTTTCAAGAACGAATAAGGGAAGTTGATGCAAATTTCTTTGATTTATTTGACATCCCCATGCTCAAAGGTTCCCGTGAACAAGGCTTAGCCAATAATTCCAGTATTTTGATCAATGAAGATATTGCCAATAAATATTTTGGTGACGATGATCCTATGGGAAAAATTCTGACCATGGATAAAGAGAGGGATTATACAGTCGCAGGCGTTTTTAAAAATCTGCCACATAACACCCATTTTGGCTTGGAGATGATCGTATTACTCGACGCAACGCGGTATAATGGTCGCACGTGGGAAACCCTAAGCCTAGATTCCGTGCCTGTTTTTACATATGTAAAATTACGAAATGGCGCTAACCCTGAGCAGGTCAACAGCGCATTGCCAGACTTTATAGACCAAAATTTTCTAGCCGAAAATGTCCCTGAAAATATGACCCGTTCAGAAATTATTCAACTTAATCTTATGCCAGTATCCAAAATTCATCTTTATGCTACTAAACCTGGGCAGATGGAGGCTGGTGGAGATATTGTCGCGGTCTATACTTTTTCTGCTGTAGCCACTCTCATCCTTATCATCGCCAGCATTAATTTTATAAATTTAGCAACAGCGCGTTCGATAAAGCGAGCAAGAGAAGTCAGCATGAGAAAAGTCCTAGGTGCGACGAGAAAACAGATCATTGTCCAATTTATTGGTGAATCAGTCTTTTTCACCTTAATTGGGCTGCTTATAGCCATAGTTCTTGTTGAATTCACGCTGCCCTCATTTAATAGTTTCTTGCAAAAAGATCTGGTCTTAAACTTAACTGAAACCCTGCAGCAAACAGCAAGTATAATCGGATTAGCCCTGATCATCGGCATCGGCGGCGGGCTTTATCCGGCATTCTTTTTATCAAGTTTCCGTCCCGCAAAAATATTAAGGTCTAACAAATCTTCATATGACGGAGGTGGCGTTGTTCGTCAGTTTTTAGTGGTTTTCCAGTTTTCCATCTCAATCGCACTGATCATCGCAACGGCGATAGTCTACGGCCAAACTTTCTATGCTAAAAACATGGATAGAGGTTTTAACATTGATAATAAAGTTAATGTTTATGCCTTTGATAGTAGAGCTGCGCCAATTTTTAATACTATGGTGGAAGAGTTTAAAAACCTACCTGGTGTTTTAAGCCATACTGTTGCCATAGACGGCTTACCTCAATTTGGTGATTATAGTTTAAGCACTATAGTACCTGGATATAATCAGGGTCGAACACTTAATATTGAACGTTTCCTTGTAGGCCCCAACTTCCATAATTTTTATGACATTAAGTTAATAGCAGGTCGTGGTTTTGACGAAAATATGCGAGGGGACTACCCACAAGGACCAGAGGATGAAAATTTATCTGTAGACCGTAGCATCATAGTCAATGAGAGTTTTCTTAGGGTGGCGGGTATTGAAGCACCAGAAGATGCATTAGGTATGGTGGTAAAAATAACTTACGGCAGACCAACTAACGCCACAATAATCGGCGTAGCGCCAGATCTATACTCGCGTTCATTGAGAGATGTTATAACACCAACGATGTATCATGTTGATGATCTTACACGCGGCGTTATTTCGATGAGATTTAATCCTGATATGATTGACGAAACAATGGTTGAGGTAGAAAATATCTGGAAAAAACATTTGCCAGACGTAATTTTTTCAAGCTCATTTGTTGACGATGATTTTAATAAACTTTACCAAGCTGAAGAACAACGAGGGCAAATGTTTGCTGTCTTTGCGCTCTTCGCTATATTCATCTCATGCTTAGGCCTTTATGCCCTCGCGAGCTTTGCTGCAGAGCATCGCACCAAAGAAATAGGCATTAGAAAAGTGCTCGGCGCAGAAGTTTGGGATATCGTAAAGTTACTTATCTGGCAATTTTCTAAGCCCGTTCTTTTATCAAACCTAGTGGCTTGGCCAGTTGCCTATTTTACTATGCAAAATTGGCTCAATACCTTTGAATATCGCATTGATATGAACCCACTATTATTTATAGGAGCCGGTTTGCTCGCGCTCTTAATCTCATGGGTAACTGTCGGCGGTCATGCTACAAAAGTCGCCCGGCGAAACCCCATACTCATGTTAAGAGCTGAGTGAATAATACTCACTAAATCTAAAACGACATAAAATAGGAGAAAGTTAATGTTTCAGAATTACCTAAAGACGGCACTGCAAAATCTTCTAAGCAATAAACTTTATTCGCTGATCAATATCGGCGGGCTGGCTATTGGTTTAGCGGCGGTTATGTTGATCTCGTTATTTGTTATAGATGAGCTTAGTTATGATAAATGGCTGACGGGTTCAGAAGAAGTATTTCGTCTAGAAAGCACCCTGATGGTGCCCGGCCAACAAGCTCAATTTTATGCTTCCACGCCCGGAAAATGGTATGAGAGCCTGCAAACTTATTTTCCCGCTGAAATAGAAGCCATCACCCGTATCTATACCCGTGGCTATGATTTCACATTAAAGCAAAGCGAGGCCAGAGAAACTATTGGCTTT
>JABJKT010000131.1 GCA_018660225.1 Kordiimonadaceae bacterium | reverse complement strand
CCTTAACAGGGCCGGAGCCAAACTGGAACAGGATAAGCGCTGCAATAAGCGTTGTGACGTTGGCATCAATAATGGTGCCGAACGCACGTGAGTAACCGGCATCAATGGCGGATAGTACATTTTTACCGCTGCGCATTTCTTCGCGGATGCGCTCAAATATAAGAACGTTGGCATCAACGGCCATACCGACAGTCAGCACAATACCCGCAATGCCCGGAAGGGTCAGGGTCGCGCCAAACATTGAAAGAATGCCGAAAATCATAAATATATTAATGGTCAGGGCAACATTGGCAACAATGCCGAAAAAGCCGTAGCACAGGACAATGAAAACCATTACCGCTGCAAGCCCGAGAATAGACGCTATTTTACCCGCTTCAACACTATCAGCACCAAGATCAGGACCAACGGTTCGTTCTTCAATCATTTCAAGCGGTGCAGGAAGGGCGCCAGCCCGTAGTAACATGGACAGATCATTGGCTTCCTGAACGGTAAAACTTCCGGTTATAATGGCTGAACCGCCGAGGATCGCCGTATTAATATTAGGTGCGCTTATTACTTCGTCGTCCAAAATAATGGCAAATGGTTTACCGACGTTGGCGCGGGTTGCATCGGCGAACTGCTTTCCGCCTTTGGCATTAAAAGTGATGTTAACGGCCGGTTGGTTATTTTGATCCATTGAATAAGAAGCGTTTGTCAGATCTTCACCTGAAACCATAACTTCATCACGAATGGCAAATAATCGCATTGGATTGCCGGCTTCATCTTTTTCAACGGATGGGTATATTGTTGTTCTTGGCGGTGTTCGTCCGCGGAAAATATCTTCCTGGCTAACGGCAAGATTGGTTAAATGAAAATTCATTTGTGCCGTTTCATTGAAAATTATCTTAAAGGCTTCGGTATCTTCAATACCGGGTAGCTGAATAAGAATTCGGTCGGCGCCGTTTTGCTGAATGGTAGGTTCTTTTGTCCCCGTGCCATCAATACGTCTGCGAAGAACTTCAATTGATTGCTGTACGGACTGGACTTTCTTTTCAAGTATTGCCTCTTCAGTATAGGCGACATTAATAACGGCTCCGCTTCCATCTGCAATGATAACATCGTCAGTGCCAACGGATGAAAGGCTAACGCCTACTTTTACAATTGATGAACGAATAACTCTAAGCGCATTTTCTCGGTCTTCTGGATTAGTAAGGGTGAAGATAACATTATCCCCAACTAATCTATAGCGGTGCAGGATATTTTCGTCTCTGAGATCGTCGCGGATAGTCTGCCCTTTATCAAGCAGCATATTTTCGATGACACCACTCGCGTCAACCTCAAGCAGGAAATGAGCACCACCTTGAAGGTCTAGGCCAAGTGTAACCTGACTTTTTGGCATAAAGTCAGGCAGTCCTGCGATTTGTTCATCGGTAAGAAAATTTGGTACCGCAAGTAGCACTCCAATAAGGGTTGCTAGGGCGATTGTTATAACTTTCCAGCGCGGAAATTCGAGCATTGATTTTAAGTCCGTCTATATTGCTTATTTTTTATCATCATTTGCAGGTAAGGGTTTGCCTTGTACCTGTGTGATTGTTGAGCGGATAACACGTACTTTTACGTCACTGGCAATTTCAAGTTCAATTTCATTTTCGTCAATAACCTTGCTTACCTTTGCAACAATCCCACCTGATGTAACTACTTTGTCGCCACGTTTCAAGGTCTCGACCATTGCTTTATGCTCTTTGGCGCGTTTTTGCTGTGGACGAATAAGCAAAAAGTAAAAAACAACAAAAATCAGCACGAATGGCAATAATCCCATTAAGCCACCACCATCACCACCGACAGATTGCGCAAAAGCTTCAGAAATGAACATTTATATATTCCTCTTTATATTTATTAAATTTATCTATTGGATATAAGCGTATGACACGGTAAAAACAAGGATAAAGCTTTAATTTTTGCTGAAATGGGAAAAGATGTCAGATTTAAATGAAGATACGCTGAATAGAATTGCGCAGGCGCTGGAAAAACTGGCACCAAAAGAGGCCGTAATTCCAACACTTGATGGTGCGGACGCCTTTGTCTGGCATGCTGAGCCGGACCAACTGCTCGCGATTAATAATGTTAATCATGTGAAGCTTGATTTGCTTAAAGGCATTGACCATGTTCGTGATATCCTCGTTAAAAATACTGAACAATTTGCAGCGGGATATCCGGCCAATAACGCGCTTCTTTGGGGGGCGCGGGGCATGGGGAAGAGCTCGTTGGTAAAAGCAATCCACGGCGGCCTTAAGAAAATTGCCCTAATCGAAATTCACCGTGAAGACATTCCTAGCCTGCCTCGGCTGCTTGATGTAATCCGTGCCAGTAAACGCCAGTGCATCCTTTTTTGTGATGACTTATCCTTTGATCATGACGACGGAACCTATAAATCACTTAAAGCGGTTCTTGAGGGCGGTATAGAGGGCAGACCGGAAAATGTAATATTCTATGCCACATCAAACCGCCGTCACTTAATGCCGCGCGATATGATGGAAAATGAAAGATCAACGGCGATTAATCCATCGGAAGCAACAGAAGAAAAAGTATCATTATCGGACCGGTTTGGTTTATGGCTTGGTTTTCATAGCTGCAATCAGGATGACTATCTAGCGATGATTGATGGTTATCTGGATCATTATAATATCCCGGCGAAGCGTGCGACGGCCCACGCTGAGGCACTGACATGGTCACGCACAAGAGGCGCGCGCTCAGGCCGCGTTGCCTATCAATATATCCAGGATTTAGCAGGTAGAATGTCTGTTAGGCTAGAAAAATAACCTTATGCATCAACGAGATAGATGCTATCTTTAAGGTCATCGCGCACAAGGATCTTAAGCGGGGCTTTTTTGATTGTCTTTTTGGAAAAAGACGCAGTTTTAGCCGGCTTGGAAGCCTTGGGAAGATAGTATTCTATACTATATATATCGGTGTTTTTATTCATAATACTTTACTCAGGTCTCCGGCGACATTTTTGATAAGCCGCCACTAACTTTTTATACCCCTAAATGATTACAATTTAATTAACCCGAAAATAAGGCAGCTTTAAAACTACACTAAAAAAGGCCGGAGCAATGCTCCGACCTTCATATAGTACATTAAATAGTGCTTGTAAAGTGTTGTTTAATATAGGGGTTTAGAAACCACCCATACCGCCCATGCCACCCATACCGCCCATGCCGCCCATATCAGGCATTGCAGGTGCAGCGTCGTCACTAGGAACTTCAGCAACCATTGCTTCGGTTGTAACAAGTAGACCAGCAACAGATGCCGCATCTTCAAGTGCAGTACGAACGACCTTAGTAGGATCAATAATACCGGCAGCAACCATATCTTTATAGTCTTCGCCTTGGGCATCATAACCGAATGAGTAATCATCCTGTTCGTTCATTTTACCAGCAATAACGGCACCGTCTTTACCAGCATTTTCAGCGATTTGACGAACCGGCGCTTCAAGAGCACGGCGAACAATACCAACACCAACTGTTTGGTCATCATTTTCACCTTCAACACCTTCTAAGATGCGTGTTGCGTAAAGAAGTGCAGCACCGCCACCAGGGACAATACCTTCTTCAACGGCAGCACGTGTCGCATGAAGCGCATCATCAACGCGGTCTTTGCGTTCTTTAACTTCGATTTCAGTAGCACCGCCAACTTTAATAACGGCAACACCACCAGAAAGTTTAGCAAGACGTTCTTGAAGTTTCTCGCGGTCATAATCAGATGACGTTGCGTCTGCTTGTGAACGGATTTGCGTGCAGCGTGCTTCGATCTCGTCTTTTGCACCAGCACCGTCAACAACCACTGTGTCTTCTTTAGTGATGGTTACGTTTTTGGCTGTACCAAGCATATCAAGAGTTACTGTTTCAAGTTTGATGCCAAGATCTTCAGCAATAACCTGACCACCGGTTAGGATGGCGATATCTTCTAGCATTGCTTTGCGGCGATCACCAAAACCTGGTGCTTTAATCGCAGCAATTTTAAGACCACCGCGAAGCTTGTTAACAACAAGTGCGGCAAGGGCTTCGCCTTCAACGTCTTCTGCAATGATAAGCAGTGGACGGCCAGACTGTGCTGCAGCTTCAAGAAGTGGGAGCATAGTTTGAAGGTTTGAAAGTTTTGCTTCGTGAAGAAGAATGTACGGGTTTTCAAGTTCCACAGACATTTTTTCAGCATTTGTGATGAAATATGGTGAAAGGTAACCGCGGTCGAACTGCATTCCTTCAACAACGTCTAACTCTGAATCAAGGCCTTTGGCCTCTTCAACAGTGATAACGCCTTCTTTACCAACTTTTTCCATCGCATTTGCAATCATGTCACCAATATCAGTTTCACCATTTGCAGAGATTGAGCCTACTTGAGCTACTTCTTCGCTGGTTGAAATTGGTTTTGATTGCGCGCTTAGCTCATCACTTACTTTTTTAACAGCAAGGTTGATACCCCGGCGGAGATCCATCGGGTTCATTCCTGCTGCAACTGATTTGAAGCCTTCACGAACGATAGCTTGTGCAAGCACAGTTGCTGTTGTTGTACCGTCACCGGCAACGTCGTTTGTACGTGATGCCACTTCACGAACCATTTGAGCACCCATATTTTCATATACGTCTTTAAGTTCGATTTCTTTTGCAACGGATACACCGTCTTTAGTGATGCGAGGAGCACCGAATGATTTTTGTAAAAGTACGTTACGGCCTTTTGGCCCAAGTGTTACTTTTACTGCGTTTGCAAGGATATCAACACCGTTCATAATACGTGAACGTGCGTCTGATCCAAATTTTACTTCTTTAGCAGCCATTTTTTAATTCCTTATAATTGCTAATTGAGCAATCGTTATTCAACGATGCCTAAAATATCAGTCTCTTTCATAATGAGCAGCTCTTCGCCGTCCACTTTAATTTCTGTGCCGGACCATTTGCCGAAAAGCACTTTATCACCAGCTTTAACGTCAAGTGGTGTCACTTTGCCGTCAGTGGCTTTATTACCAGAGCCTGCAGCGATCACTTCGCCTTCGCTTGGTTTTTCTTGTGCTGTATCAGGAATAATAATTCCACCAGCAGTTTTCATTTCTGATTCGACCCGACGTACAAGTACGCGGTCATGTAAAGGACGAAATCCCATCTTAAGTACCCCTTCTTTGGGTTGTTAATTTATAATGTTTGTTTCATGTATATTAGCACTCTCACAAGAGGAGTGCTAACAACTGTACTGAACAGATAGTGGATTGAATTAAATAGTCAAGGATTTGGAGGCAAAAAAGTCACTTTTTTTGAATTAAATCACCAAATAGAGCAGAATTGTCGTTGTACCGACCACAAGTGCGTAGGGAAGCTGGGTAATGACATGATCCATATGATCGCTGCCTGCGCCAACGGAAGCGAGCACCGACGTATCAGAAACGGGCGAAGAATGATCACCAAATATTCCGCCGCCAACGACGGCTGCAAGTGCTTTATAGACGATCGGGTCGTGGGCTACGCCGCCAGAAAAGCCGTAAGCAATAGGCAGAACGAACGGGATCATAAGCGCAAAAGCGCCCCACGATGTTCCGGTTGAAAAGGATATGACGGCAGTAATAAAGAATGTTGACGCGACAAGTAATGACGGCGTCATGAAGTCATCGGAAAACGCCATGATAAATTCGGCGGCGCCAAGACCCTTGGTTACAGTATTAATGCAGTAAGCAAGCGCGGTAATGATAATCGCTGACATTACGCTTTTCGCGCCTTTTATGCCGATTTCGGTCAGGTCGCTAAAGTCCCTCACATATTTTTTTGCGTAAAGTGACGTGCCAAGATATATCACCGCCATGATAAAGGCCTCTAAGATCATCAGGCTACCGAACATAAAGTAAGTGATGATCACTGTGCCAAAAACAATAAAGATCGGAACGGCGAAGTCAAAGAAGAGATAGGTTTTTTCGTGTTTTTGCTGAAATATATCATCGCCTTCATCGCTGATCATGGGTATGGCGTCGTCGCGCAGGACTTTTCCCTCTAGGCGAGCGCGAGTTTCAGCTTTTTTCATGAAGCCAAAATCAGGAATGATTTCCAGACAGATCAGCATAGTGAACAGGATCAGCAGCATTGGATATATATTATAAGGAATTGATGCAGCAAAAAGGGTAATCGCTTCATCAACGCCGTTTATCGGTCCACCTTCCTTGGCGATCAAACCACCGATATAAGCGCCCCATGACATAAAGGGCACCAATACACAGACGGATGCGGTCGTGCTATCAAGTATAAAGGCAAGCTTTTCGCGGGAAACTTTCGCCGCATCGGTAAGGGGGCGCATAATTGGGCCGGTCATAAGTGGGCTAAAATAATCATCAACAATAAAAAAGCCGAGCAGCCAAGTGGTAAATTTAACTTTTTTCGGTGAAGTGCCGGTTTTTGAGACCTTTTCTGCAAACGCAACAAGAACGCCAGCGCGCTTGAAAAGCTCAAACAAAATACCGATAAAGATGATAATGACGCAGATACGGATAAATTCACCGTCGAGACTCGCGGCGATCAATTTTACAAGGCCGCCCGCAGGGTCAAGACCAAGCAGGGTAGCTTGGGGATCATAACCCATCATCATCACACCGATAAGACATCCGGCGAAGAGCGAGAAAATAGCGCTTCTGGTCCAGAATGCTATTACGAGTGCAAAGATTAGTGGCACCAATGACCACGCCCCAAAATTTACTGCGGATTCCATTTACGTCCCTCATGATTTTTTATGATATTAGTCAGAGCTATAGGAGATGTACAGTGATTAGAAAAAAATATGACGTAGAGTAAATGACAGGTCCAATAAAAGATGTTACTATTACTTCAAACAACAAAAAATGGGAGATTATCATGAGAATATTGACGAAGATTTTAACTTTACTAAGTGTGTTATTTATTTATCAGACTGCCGCAGCGCAAGAAGATACGAGTTTGAGTTTTTTCATTACATCCAAAGGTTCCGGTGACGGTGCAAATCTGGGCGGACTTTCTGGCGCAGATATGATTTGTCAAATGCGGGGCGTTGCAGTCGGGCAGGGCGGAAAATACTGGAAAGCATACCTGAGCACTATTGGCGAAGGTGGTGTTAATGCCAAAGACCGCATTGGTGCGGGACCATGGTATAATTCAAAGGGTGTTATGGTTGCCGAGAATGTTGCCGACCTTCATTCTGATAATAATAAACTTTCCAAGGAAAATTCACTGACCGAAACTGGTATGGTGGTAAATGGTCGCGGTGACGAGCCAAACATGCATGATATTATTACAGGAACCAATCTTGATGGTACTGCGGGTGATAGCACCTGTATGAACTGGACTTCAAACGCTGAAACGGGCGGTGCGAATGCGGGACATCATGACCGTCAGGGCGGTGGTGCTAATCCAACGTCCTGGAATGCTGCACATTCAACAAGAGGCTGCAGCCAACCTAATCTGGTAGCTACAGGCGGTAACGGATATTTTTATTGTTTTGCTGCCAACTAAAGTTCGTTTGGTCGTAAATGATACGTGTATTAGTCGTCGGAGTGGGAGCAATGGGATTTGCGCATGCGAAGGCATGCGCATCATTTCCTGATGTTGAAATCGTTGGTTTGGTTGCGCGGGATTTTCAAAAATGGCCGGAAGTAACCGCCTTTTTTGCTGACGCTCCGCTTTTTAGCGACATTGGTTCTGCGCTCATCAATTCAAAGCCGGATGCGGTTATAATTAGCAGCTATACCGACACCCATGCGGATTATACTATTCAGGCGATGGAAGCGGGGGCTGATGTATTTGTCGAAAAGCCGCTAGCGACAACGATCAAAGATGCTGGTCGGGTAATTGCATCGGCCCGCAGGACAGGCCAAAAACTGGTTGTCGGCTTTATTTTACGCCATCATGCTATGTGGAAGAAATTTGTTGAACTTGCAAAAACACTTGGAAAACCATTAAAGGCGACGATAACGTCTAATCAGCATAGTGTGGGTGAGGCGTGGCAGCTACATAAAAACATATTGAGCGGCGGATTATCACCAATCGTTGATTGCGGCGTTCATCACGCCGACTTAATGGTCCAGCTTACAGGCGGTGAGGTAAGTGATATCAATGCCTACGGGCAAAAAGCGTTCCCGGATTTGAATGTTGAGAACCTGACAAACATGGTTATTAATTATAGTGATGGATCGCAACTTTATTTTGAAAGTGGTTTTGGGCCAACGATTAATCCAAATGATATCGCGGTTCGCAAAATAACCGGACCAAATGGTTTCGTTCTTATAGGCGATGAAAATAATGTTATTCATAATGATGATATTCATCAATTTCCGGAAAATACATATCAAAAATCGATTGAAAATCAACAAAAACACTTCTTAAATGTTATAAAAAACGATATAGATTTAGAAGAACACTTTGAAGCCGTAGCACTGAGTATGGCGACTGTACTTGTTGCGGAAGACGTCATGAAAAATGGCTGAAAATAGAATAAGCAGACAGATAACTTGATGAATATAAAAATATATTTTCTTCTAATATTGACTGGGCTGGTTTTAAACGTATCAGCCTTTGGTCAGGCGCGTGATAATACTTATCTGCGTATGACAAATACGTCTGCCAAAATTGTAAAAGGCAAGATCACGCACCGTGAAGCTATAGAGTATGATTATGATGGCGAAAGACTTGTTTGTGGTTATGTGCTGGATATTTCTGTAGTGCAGAGCTGGAAGGGCGGCACGGAAGATTTTAAAGTGTTTTCCTCAAACAGTGATATTATAATGGACGGTGAGGTTGATTATTTCCTGTTTGCCCGCAGAAATAATAATTTTGGCAATAATACTAAGGTCGAATTTATTAATTGTGATGGCGGCAAATCAACTCGTATGGATATTTCGGGTTTTGAATATCTCGCGACACGGCTGCGGCAACAAATTTTTCCAATTATTTCTTATGATAATGGCGACAGCGTAATTGATACCGATACCAACGTCATGAAAAGAGGCGATTGGATGATGATTGTAAACCGCATATCCAATTCGGCACTACCCTATACGATTGCGAGACGGCGTCTTAATAACGGCAATGAAAACGTTATTGAAGAAATGAGCCTTAGTGATTTTATCAGCGAATTTATTACTGACTAAGCAGCGATTATTCGCTCTCTTTCCGTAAATTAAAATATTCGATGAAAAAACCTCATAAGTTTGTAAATATTTGATGTTGATCAAGTAATTCATCGTCATTTTGACATATGATTTGGTCAATCTTAATTTTGGAACTTTTTTAACATGGCTAGAAAAATTCAAGGTGATCGTTCAAATAGGATGCTTTTGAATGATAATTTCTCACCATTTTTGCTTGCAGGAATGCTGACCCGAAATCTGCCTTTGAAGCCGATTGATATTGCGCTTAAAAAAATTACCAGCGCGCTTATGGAGCGTCACCCTGGTGTTATTGAACGCTTAATGCCAATCGAAGGGAAAAGCTTTCTTATTTGCCCAAGTGATCTTCCTCATAAAATACGGCTCAATTTCGCCGGGAAGTCTATTGATTGTTTTATCGATAAAAGTGATCAGCCCTATGATGTTAAAATTACCGGTTCGATAAGTTCATTAATTGCCATGATTGATGGTGCTGAAGATGGTGATGCGCTTTTCTTTAGCCGTAGGATATCTGTTGAGGGGGATACGGAAGCATTACTTACCCTTCGAAATGCCATTGATAGCGATGATATTGACCTTGGTGATGAAATAGGAAGTTTGCTAGGAATATTTGAAAAGCCTGCCCAAATTCTCATGAAATCAGGGCAGGGTGTTCTAAACCGCCTAAATAATGACATGGAAGATATCCAAAGGGCGCTGATAACGCCCCTTCGGCTTCGCATTGATAAATTAGAACAAGAAAATACTGGGCTTAGAAAACAGATTACCGATATTGAGAAAAAAGTTAGAAAAGTGTCCGCTAAAATTCAATCTATAAGTCAGAAGAGGTAGCGATGGAAACGTTGGAACTTGTATGCCCGGCTGGTACACCAGCAGCACTTAGGGTTGCCGTAACAGCGGGGGCAGATGCCGTTTATGTAGGCTTTCGTGATGAAACCAATGCACGGAATTTCCCGGGGCTTAATTTTTCACCAGAAGAACTTGCTGAAGCGATTGATTTTGCCCACGAGAGAGGTGTTAAAGTATATTTAGCCGTTAACACTTATGCAAAAGCAGGTAATAATGAACCGTGGATCAAGGCGATTGATAATGCGGACAGACTTAAAGTGGATGCTATTATTCTGGCTGACATAGGCTTGCTGGATTATGCCGCAAATAAATACCCTGATTTAAGACTTCACCTATCCGTTCAGGCATCGGCATCAAACCCAACATCAATTAATTTTTATGTCAGGGAGTTTGGTGTGCGCAGGGTCGTGCTTCCCAGAGTGCTAAGCGTTTCTGAGATTAAAGAAATAAACGGTCAAATTGATGCTGGAAGCGAAGTTTTTGCCTTTGGCGGCATGTGTCCGATGGCTGAGGGGCGTTGCAGCTTATCATCGTACCTCACCGGTCAATCACCAAATATGAACGGTGTCTGCTCACCGGCAAGTCATGTGACTTATGAGCAGCTTGGTACTGGTCTGGCATCGAAACTTGCAGGACTTACAATAAATAATTTTGAAGAACATGAGCAGGTCGGTTACCCCACCTTATGCAAAGGGCGCTTTATGGCAAATGGTAAAACCGGTTATTTATTTGAAGAACCAACCAGCCTAAATATTTCTACAATTCTGCCGGAGCTGATTGATGCGGGTGTTACTGCTTTTAAAATTGAGGGTCGTCAACGTAGTAAAGCTTATATCGGCCAGGTGGTTAAAAGTTTCAGGCTTGCCGTAGACAAGGCAAAAGAGAACGAGAAAATAGAGATTAATATGGATCATCTTTCCGAAGGTGGTGGGAATACCACAGGTGCCTTCAAGAAAAGCTGGATGTAGTTATGAACAGTACGCAAGCAAAATTATCACTTGGGCCACTTCTTTTTAACTGGGATGTGGATAAAATCCGCGATTTTTATTTTAAAATTGCTGATGAAGCGCCGGTAGATCATGTATATGTTGGTGAAGTGGTTTGTTCGAAACGTGGCTATGGCAATGATTATATCCCGGATGTTATAGAACGATTGGAGCGAGCCGGAAAAAAAGTCATCATATCCGGCCTAGCACTTATCATGGATGACAAGGACAAGCGATTTATGGAAAGCCATAATGCCATGTCGCCTGATTACATGATTGAGGCCAATGATCTTTCGGCAATAAACTTTTTGCGCGGCAAGGATCACGCCATAGGGCCATTTGTAAATATATATAATGAAGCAACGCTAAGATACTTTGAAAAAGGTGGTGCAAAACGGGTGTCTTTGAACCATGAACTGCCATGCTCTTCATTAAAAGCACTGGCAGATGCTGCTACAGCAGAACTTGAGGTTCAGGTATTTGGCAGACTTCCTTTGGCTATATCAGCCCGTTGTTATCATGCGCGAGCCCATAATCTTAATAAAGGTGGATGCCAGTATGTCTGTGACCGTGATGCAGACGGCTTAACGGTTGATACCTTAGACGGTGTGCCATTTTTAGTGATCAACGGCCTTCAAACCATGTCATATACTTACTGCAATTTAATGAAAGAATTGCCGGAGATGCTTGGTATGGGGATCAATAATTTTCGCCTTTCCCCCCATGACGTGGATATGGTGAAGGTTACCCAGCTTTATCGCGATTGTCTGGACGGGAAAATAGAGTCCGATGAAGCCTCACAATCACTTGAAGATGAGGTTTTCGCGGCGGAATTTTCAAATGGTTTTTATCACGGTGAACCGGGAATGGAACAGGTCGAGCTTTAATTCTGTTCCATTAACAACTTACACATTGCAATCTTTTGATCCAGTGAAGAAGAAACGGATGTGTATTCTGTGCCTATTGAAGAAGTGTATAATATCTTAGCGCGCATAATACTTTCATGTTCCGAAAATCTCATTTCCCTGAATAGACCAATGCCTACATCCATACGCGTGCGGTCTACTTTGTCGAGGGCTTTACAAGCATTAGGGCATTTAAGGGCCCAATTTCGGATTGCTAATTCATCACGTTTGTTGGCATTATGAAGAACTTCAACCAAGGTAAGCATTGTTTGTTCAGCACTTCCTGCTACATCATCCATAATATCAATATAGGCTAAGGTTTCCTTTTCGTACCAATAATCAAGGACAGAGAATAAATAGCTTTCAAGTCCATTGAAAAGAATATCAAAATCCTTCTCAGATTTTTCCATTTCCTGACATATTGATGTTATTGAAATAGCTCTGAAACCTTGGTCATGAAGTATATTTATGCCTGCTTTTATCCATTCACGATTAGGGAAGTTTTCTACATCTTTTGGCATTTTTTTGTCAGAAGATTTCATTTTATAAATATTAGATTCCACTATAATACCAGTTATTCTATGTTGCCCTTCATCAAAATAGATTATATTTTAAATTTCGGCAACAGGCTTGCGTCAAAATAACATAAATATAAGGAAAAATGAATAAAGATGATGGAACTTCGCCCCAACTGTGAACATTGTGATAAAGGCCTGCCATATGATGCTGATGATGCCATGATATGTACTTTTGAATGTACTTTCTGCGCAGCTTGCGTAGATGATATTTACAAGGGAGTTTGTCCCAATTGCGGCGGGAACTTTTCCAATAGACCTATTAGGCCGAAAAAATTAATTGCGAAATACCCCGCCTCTGAAAAGCGGGTGAATAGATAATATATTTAAGCGAATTCTTCCTGAAGCCGTTTTAGTTTGTGTTCATTATAAAACGTGCCAAAGGGTATAATAGAAACCAATAGGGCAAAAATAAATTGAAGCCCGCTTAGGCGGCGTCTTATTAGCGTATCAATTGCAATAATTATATAAGCTAAAAATAAATATCCGTGGGCCAGACCGACCATGAAACTGAATTCTGCCATACCCATATAATATTTAAGCGGCATAGAAACGAATAATAATAATAAAAAGGAGCACCCCTCAACAAGCGCGATGGCTCTGAGGCGATATAGTGGGTTTTTAAATTTAGCTAACATTTCTATTCCTTAAAAATTCAGCAAAGAATTATTTCAAAATAGCGGACATGTAAAGCTTAATTATTATTCTTTTAATATTTTATTAGAACGAAACAGATCGTCGGCTTCTTGAAGAAGCTTAAGTCTTAGTTGCCTGTTATAATCTGGTCTCTGCGCAAGAAAATCTCTAACAGTTTTAACGGAACTATCCGATTGGTAATATTTTAGTGTGGTACCAAGCCATCTTCCGGGGAAGAAAATATCGCCGGTAATCTGGATTTCCTGTAATACTTCTAGGCTAGGTTTAATATATTTTTCGGAACTTTCCAGCCTTAATGGGTGATGAAGATAATTCAGTGCGGATAATACCCAAGATTCAGTGTGGCGGTTTTCTTCATTCATCAATGCATCAAAAAATTTGTCGCGCACTGTTTGGTCCGCAGAAAGGGAATATTTGATGAATTCAAATCGCCTTTGATCGTCAGGTCCTTTTATGCGCGGAATTTGGGCCTTTATAATGGCTTCAGCTTGACCTGGTAATTTTACCGCGAGAGTCCCGGCAAGATTTGTAAAGTCTCTCGTTGCCAGATTTAAATTTTCAATCTCGAGGCTTTTATCCCATACGGCTTTAATATTTGAAATGGCGGTATCCGACAGGGCGATATTTGCATAATTTCTAAAATATATTCGCTTGATGCCGGTATTATTCTTTTCGCTGTTTATTTCCCGCCACATTTTATTTTCAAGGGTAGGGGCAATAGTTAACCTGTCCTGCGGCTTAAGCAATCCCCAGTAAATGGGTAGTAATTGACGCATCATATGATTAATGATCAGGGGATTTTCTTCTCTGTCCATAGCCCAGATAATAAGATTGATATATTCTATAGGGCTGATAATTCCCTTACTTTCGAGGAGCTGTTCATATAGATTTACCCATGCGGCGGCCCGTTCCAGTTCTGTTAAATCATTCCAGTTGTCCTGAAGAAAGTTTTTTTCAATAGGAAATAATCCGTAACCCATTCCGTCGGAATTGGCGAGAATGGTACTTTCTATGCTGTTGCCGAGCGAATTTAAGTCAATTGGACTGTCTGAAAAGGAAATGTCATAGGGAACAGAGCCTTTTTTCAAAGAAAAATTCTGTGGCCAGTTTCTGTCCATGCCATGGGGGTCGCTTTGACTTAACATTAAGCCTTTGCCCGGTTGGTTTATTATGTCAAATACGGGACGCCCCGGGGTATTAACCCAAACATCGCTCCAAGCACTAAGGTCCTGATCCGATCTTTTATCAAGGATTTCTATAAGGTTTGGCCAGGTGGCATTACTGAAGGCATAGGTTTTTAAATATTCGCGAATACCGTCACGGAAATTTTCTTCGCCAAGTAAAGTTTCAAGCTGCTTCATCATTATTGGCGCTTTATTATATATAATAGCGCCGTACATGGTTCCAGCTTCATTTAAATTGGGTAGAACCTGACGAATAGGGTTTGGCCCTTCAGAACGATCAACGCCGTATGCGCCCGGGTGAAGTCTAAGGTGAGAGCGCAGCTGGTGATTAATTTGTGGAAAACTGGGGTTAACCAATTTGGCCGACATAAAGTTTGCAAAGACTTCCTTGGTCCAGACATCATTAAACCAATCCATAGTGACCAGATCACCAAACCACATATGTGATGTTTCGTGACCAATCAACGACGCCCTGGATAGCCTTTCGGTGGCGGAAGGGTTTTTATCAAGGACCATGGTTGAGGCTTTATATTGAATAGCACCAACATGTTCCATGCCGCCAAATTGAAAACTGGGGATGAGAACAAAGCCGAATTTTTGGAATGGAAATTTAATACCGGTATAATCTTCCATATAATCTATGGCCGCTTTATGGAGCGTGAAAATTTCATCCTGATTACGTTCTATTTTTTCTTTGTCGGGTTCCCGGTGAAGCATGGTCATTTCAACACCGTCAATTTTTTTGACAATTTTATTAAAACGCCCTGCCACAAATGAGAATAGATAAGTGCTCATTTTATCAGACTTTTTAAAGCGTACACGTTTAATTAAATTCCGGCTTGTCGTACGTGCGACTGGGGCGCTTGACATGCTTTCCCAACTTTCAGGAAGTGTCAAGGTGAGTTCAAACGTCGCTTTTAAATTTGGCTGATCAAAACTGGGTAAGCTGGTCCGCATTCTATCGGGCACGAAGAGTGTATAAAGAAAATTCGGCGACCGGTTAAGGGCGCCTTCACCGGCATCGAAAGTTATTTTTACTTTGTTTTCGCCAATTTTTAACAAGGAGCGAGCAATTACGATATGTTCATTAAAATGATTTATAACGTGGCGTTTGCTATTGACTCGAATGTTTTTTAGATTGCTTTTCTGTTCTTTAAAATCAATTTGTAAATCTTGTGATATGTCATTTAAATCAAAGGTGATTTCAGATGTGCCTGAAACGGGGACATTAGGCAGGGACGAAATTTTTAAACTAATTTTATAATTAATATTGGAAATGGTTTTTTTTCTGTGAGCCGCAAGCTCCCATGAAACACCGTTCTCTACGGCAATGGGTTGGCTTTGCTCTTGTGCGGCGAGCGGTGTAATAAATACTAAAAATAATAGCAGGCTTATATATTTCATTTATTTGTTATACCCTTAATCAAACTTCATCTGTGTGTTCGTATCCAAGTACGAACATTCAATTTTATGGTTGTTATGTCATCATTGCTCAATTGATCCGCAATTTCAGCCATTAACTCTTTTGCATCGCTATGTGCGTATGCCTGTGCCAGCATAGCCCATTGATACGCTTTTTTAATATTTTTGGCAACTGCTCTGCCTTCAAGATACATTTTGGCGAGATTATATTGTGCGCGGGCATGTTCCTGTTCAGCGGCGTGCTCATACCAATAGGCAGCCTGTTGTTCGTTTTGGCTGGTTCCTTGGCCTGTTTCAAGTTTTAGAGCAAGGAAATATTGAGCCCAGGCATAACCTGCAACGGCTGCCTGGCGGTACCAGTCGACTGCCTTTGCATAGTCAATCGTTACCCCGCGGCCTCTATTATACATATTACCAAGAATATATTTTGATTTTACATCACCTAGTGCAGCTGCTTTATTGTACCAGATAAGTGCTTGTGCGTAATCCTTTGGAATGCCAACAGCGTTTTCATACATATATCCAAGTGAATAAATTGCTTCAACATGGCCTTCTTCGGCGGCTTTTTTAAATTCGATAACGGCCATTTCTGACTGTTCGAAAAGCATATATAATACGCCATTGCTGTAGTTGGCATGAGCGGGAATAGTTATGATTAAAAAGCATAAATTTAAAAGCAGAGTTTTTGTCAATAATTTGAACATAAAAGAAAGTTAGCACCCGTGTTAATTAAATTCAATATCTAGATTGCCCGATTGAAAATGGCTCGTTATAGTCGGCACCAACATATCAAGCGAATTACATCAGGTCATTTAAATGTCGGATTTAAGGTTAGAGCGCAAGGTTGTTTGGCTTAGTGGTCTTATTCAACTGGCCAACGTTCTTGACTTCATGATTATATTGCCTCTAGGGCCGGATCTCACAACGGAGATAAAAATTCCATCATCACAAATGGGGTTGGTGAATGGGATATACACATTTGCAGCGGCATTTTCGGCCGTAATAATGGCGCGCTTCCTTGATCGGTTTGACCGTAAAAAAGCGGTGGTATTTTTTTTAATAGGCCTTTCTATCAGTACATTTCTTACGGCCTTTTCCTGGGATACAACCAGCATGCTTGCTGCACGAACACTTGCCGGACTGTTTGGTGGCCCGGTGACAGCTTTAAGCCTTTCGATGGTAGTTGACATGGTCCCTATATCAAGGCGCGGTCGGGCGCTGGCTATTGTGACGAGTGCTTTTACTGTAGCGTCCGTTTTTGGAATACCTCTTGGACTTGAGTTGGCACTTCAGTTTAATTGGCAAATGCCATTTTACGCGATCGCATCATTTGCTGCCTTTGTAACGATTGGTGTTATTGTGCTTCTTCCTTCAATGACAGGCCATATAGATCATGAAAGTGATGTCCCGCAAACGATTTCAATTGCTGAAATGCTCAGCAGGCGGGAAATTCAACTTTCATTTTTATTGATGGCACTTACGTCCTTTTCAGCCTTTATTATGATAGCGAGCACAATAAATTACTTTACCTTTAATTTAAATTTTCCTCGTGCAGAACTCGCGGAACTCTATATTGTTGGTGGAGTTATTAGCTTCATTGCTATGATGTTGACGGGACGTATCGTTGATTTATATGGGGCGAGATTACTTTCTTTTTTAACGGCATTATTTTATGCCTGTGTAATAGCTGATGGTTTTGGCCATATTCCTTATATGCCAGTTTTATTAGTCTTTTGCTTTTTTATGATGTCTTCGGCGATTATGAGTGTGATTAGTTCGACAATTGCTAGTGAAGCCCCAGGGCAACATGAACGAGCGGCATTTATGTCACTTCAAACCACAGTTCGCCACCTAGCCGCAGGCGCTGGTGGATTGATTTCTTCATTGATTTTAATCAGTGATGAAAGTGGAAAGCTTTATAACATTCCTATTGTGGCAACGATTTCTATTTTATGTATAATTTCAATACCTATTATTGTTGTATTACTGCGCAAAGAGCTTAATCTAATTAAAAAAGTAAAATACTAGAGGACAATATGACTGACGATACAATCAAGACAGCTGTCGATATAAGTGACGAAAAAATTCACTGGAAACAGGATAAAAGTTATGGCGATTATCTTGAGCTTGACAAGATACTAACGGCGCAAAATTCATTTTCTGGCCCTCACGATGAAATGATGTTCATAATACTCCATCAGGCTTCGGAACTGTGGATGAAGCTCTGCATACATGAGCTAAGTAATGCAATGAAGAAAATTGCCGCTGACGACATTGGCCCGGCAATGAAAATGATTTCCCGCATTGCCCGAATTCAAGAGCAATTAATTCACTCTTGGAATATTCTATCCACTATGACGCCAAGTGAATATTTAACTTTTCGCGACAATTTAGGCCAAGGTTCGGGATTTCAGTCTTACCAATACAGAATTATTGAATTTTCACTCGGAAACAAAAACGCTGCTTTGATTAAAGCCCATAAAGAATTTCCAGATCGGTATGAGGCTGTAAAAACCGCGCTTAATGCTCCTAGTCTTTATGATCTTACACTACAATTATTATCCAAACGTGGATTTAGTATCCCAAAGAGCCATACCCAGCGTGACTGGAGCGAACCATATACTGAAAATGCTGAAGTTGAGGCTGCATGGAGACAGGTTTATTTAAATGGTGAAGACTATTGGGAGCTTTATGAACTTGCAGAAAAACTTGTTGATCTTGAGCATCGTTTTCAAAGTTGGCGTTTTGCCCATATGAAAACTGTAGAACGGATTATCGGTTACCGCAGAGGAACAGGCGGCACATCGGGCGTTCACTTTTTAAAGAAAGCTTTGGATCTCAGATTTTTTCCGGAACTCTGGAATGTGAGAACAAAACTTTAAACTAAATTTACGTCCCTATGGTTGCAGGGCGTCAGCTAATCTTTCTTTTTCTAAGAACTGGATAAATATTGGTTTTGATGATAATAGTTAAGCTATTAACTAAAAACGGGTATAAAAAGTTACCAAAATGATTCAACGACTATTACCATTAATTTGCCGAGGACTCTATGCCTAAGCAAACGTATGACATGATTAAAAGTAATGTAATTATTCTTAACTGTATTGCAGCTTTGGGTTATTTTTTATCTGCAAAATTAGGATATTACATATCTGCAGGCAATGGATTTGCTATGCTTATCTGGCCGGCGGCAGGTGTTTCAATTGCGTTTGCCATTTATTTTGGCAGCCGAGTTTGGCCGGGCATCTATTTAGGGGCATATTTTTCGACAAATTTGTTTGGTAGGTGATTTTTGATGATCCTGCGTTACTATTTGAAGCACCACATCTTTTTATTATGGCGTCTGGTTCGACACTTCAGGCTGTGGTAGCAGGATCGCTGGTTCGGCGATTAGACCTTTTTGACCATGATTTCAGTAATCCTTATAAGATAGGCCAGTTTTTTCTTCTGGTTGGCCCGGTAAGCTGTCTGATAAGCTCAACGGTTGGCTTAATAACCATGTCTTTAATGGATATAAACAGCTTCATGAGTTTGTTAAATGAATGGTTTGTCTGGTGGATTGCCGATTGGACGTCGGTTGTTGTTGTTATTACTATTATTTTTGCATGGATTAAATTTGATCAAGTACGAAGAAAGATTGTTACGGCAGTTTTAGCCGTAAGTTTAATCGTTACTTTTAGTATAATCTATGTAGGGCGAAGCTGGGAAAATGAAAGAATTAATCTTTTATTTAATCAGGAAGTGCTGGCCGCAACAAACGCATTAAAACAAATAGAGAATTCTTATCTTTCACTTCTTAACAATATGGCAGGTTTTAAAAGGTTTAGTTCTGACATCAACAAAGAAAATTTTGAAACATTTTCTAAAAACAATCTTGCGTTTAATAATACTGTACGCTCATTAACATGGATTAATGTGGTTGATCATGCTGATAGAGAAGAATTTGAAGCTTCACAAAAAGAAGTTCATGGTGAAAGTTATTTTATCTGGGAGTTTTCAGAAGACGGGAGCATTGTTAAGGCTAAACCCAGAGAGCAATACCATATAGTTGAATTAATAGAACCGTATAATGAATATAAGGTCGCGGTAGGTTATGTGATTGATAATGATGACAATCGAATAAATGCTGTTAATTATTCACTTGAAAATAAATCGCCAGCCCTGACATCACTTGTTTCATTAGTATATTCAGAAGAAAATCCGTTATCCGTTACATTATATGATTCTTCATTTACAGAGGGTCAAATTGATGGTTATTTTGCTGTTTTAATCAGGGTGGAAGCTCTGATGAATGAAATATTATCAAGCTCTGTTCCTGGTGATCTTGAAATTTCTTTAAGGGACACAGAAGGGGGGGCATTACAGGTATATAACTCAGAAAGGGTAATAGACGGTTACAGAGATTTTGAACCTATAATTATAGAGATAGATCTGATAAATCGACGTTGGGAACTTGATTTTAAGAAAACTCAATTTTTTATTGATAAAAATAAATCGCCTCAACCGCTTTTTATTGGCATTGCAGGAATAATTTTCTCTGCCGTCATTTCGATAGGAATTGTTATTTTATCCGGGCAAAGAATTTTCCTTGATAAATTGGTTAAAACTAGAACAAAAGAACTTCAAAACGCTAATCAAGCAAAATCAGAATTTATGGCCCATATGAGCCATGACCTAAGAACTCCGTTAAATGCTATAATCGGGTTTTCAGAAATTATGAACCGTGAATTGTACGGTAAAATAGGCTCTGAAAAATACCGTGAATATGCCAAGGATATTAATCTATCTAGTGAATATCTGTTATCACTTATTAATGATATCCTAGATTATTCAGAGATAGAAGCAGACAAAAGAGACATGGATAAGGAAGAAATAAACCTATCTGAGTTATTGGACAAGTGCCTGAGCACTATACGTGGACTTAGTGAGGCCAAGAAAATATATCCGATAAATAATATTGAGAAGATTTCCCCAAATATCTTTGCTGATGAAAGAGCAATGAAGCAGATTTTAATTAATTTACTTTCTAATGCCATTAAATATACCCATGAGGACGGAGAAGTTATCGTTGATGCGCAATATACAGCGACCGAGATATGGATAAATGTTACGGATAATGGCGAGGGGATTGTAGAAGAGAATATTGAGAAAATCCTTGTTCCATTCACCCGGGTTGAGAATGATCCACACTTAACCCAGGAAGGTACAGGACTAGGCCTTTCAATTGTTCATTCATTGGTTAAACTTCATGGCGGGGAACTTTTAATAAAGAGTGAAATTAATATCGGTACTAAGGTATCTTTTAGTTTGCCATTATAAAATAATCATGGATTGATTTTTTTTTGATCATTTTTTTAAAAATGAACGTACAATAGGTATTGAAAAATTTTCAAACGATAATAATATATATAATCAGGATTTTGGTAAACAAAAGGGATTAAAAAAATGAAAAAAATATTACTGGCCACATTGTTATTCATAACGCCTACTTGGGCTACGAGCGCAACAGCTGCAGATTATCAAATTGATGTCGAAGGAATGCATGCAGCGATTAATTTCAGAGTACGCCATGTGGGCATAAGCTGGCTTACAGGGCGCTTTGATAAATTTGATGGTACCTTTAGTTACGATGAAAATGATCTTGCCGCATCAAAGGTTTCTGTTGATATAGAAGTCGGAAGCGTCAATTCAAATCATGAAACGCGTGATAATCACATACTCGAAGCTGATTATCTTAATGTTGAAGCAAACCCTATTGCTCATTTTGAAAGCACTTCTATAGATTTAACCGGCGATGATACAGGCATTATCCATGGGAACTTAACCTTAAACGGTGTTACAAAACCGTTTGATCTTGATGCAACATTTGTTGGTCAGGGCGATGACCCATGGGGCGGATACCGCGCAGCGTTCGATGCAACAGCAACCATGAACCCGGACGATTTTGATTTTAAATTTAAATATGGTGAAGTATTTCTGTCATTTTATGTGGAAGGTGTCCGCATAAACGAAGATGGTTCTGTAGCGACACATTAAGCCGGGCTATCTGTTCTTTTTTAGGTAATGATAAAATACATCTAACATTTCATCCATCCCGCTTCTGCCAAAGCCAATACGGAAACGGTCCTGCGGGGTGGAGAGTAGTTCAGAATTATAAATTCGTGGCGGTAAAATAAGAACGCCTGTTTCTTCCAGAAGGTCTTCGCAAAATTGATTGGCCGTGCCGTCACCAATATATTTTGGGTAGGCAACGGCGCCACCATCTGGTCTATTCCATTCAAAAACATCTGGAAATTCGCCAAAAAACTTATCTAGTTTATCTAGATTTTGGGAAAGTAACGCTTTGTTTCTTTGTAAAATTTTATCACGTGCTTTCAGCGCGATAAGCGACAAAATCTCACTAGGTGCACTGTTACAGATGGTCAGGAAATGTTTATAACGTTCTATATCCTGCAATATATCATGATCACGGCAGGCTATCCAGCCAAGGCGAAGGCCCGGCAAGCCATAAGCTTTCGACATGACGTTGAGCGAAATACCTTTTTCATAAATATCGGCCAATTGTGGTATACGTTTATTTTCATCCAGTTCAATTCCCCGGTAAACTTCATCACTGAAAATATAAATTTCAAATTTCCGTGCAATTTCGACCAAAGTGTCAAGTTCTTCGCGGGAAATAATCTTGCCAGTGGGATTGTTGGGGAAATTAATGGAAATAATTTTTGTGTTTGGTCTTAGTGCGCCAATGATTGCATCAATATCCAACGCCCAGTCATTATCAGCCTGAAGCGAAATGCCGGTAACATCGCAAATGCTTAAAGGGATCGTCTCTGCTGCCTGATAGTTTGGCACAATAACGATCACATGATCATCTGGTGTAAGCATGGCTTTCATGGCCGCGTAGATGCCTTCTTCAGCGCCGTTAAAGCATAAGATGTCCTGATCTTCAAGAGTATCGTAAGTTTTGGCTATTTCACTACGCAGTGCGGGAAGGCCGTAGGTTTCGGTATAACCAAGCCAAAGATTATCAAATGCCGCACGGTCATCGTCACTTGCCAGGGCGAGCAAATCTTTCATGGACATACTTTCCATGTCCGAAGCGGTTAAATGATATTTGGCTTTAAATTCCCATTTGGAAAAGAAAACTTCTAATTCGAAATTGCGCATTTTTACCCTTTAGCTACAAAGTTATGGAAATTTGTAGCATGGGATTTTGAAAAGTCAAAGTCTCTATGTTGGATAGTACTTGACTTATGGTAGCGAATATCGCATTACCACCCCGTTACAGGATTAATTATAATTCAATTCCGCTAAGCAGCCGTGACAAGTAACGATCACGTGTATCCCAATTTTAAGTATATGGGCCAAGTGCATTCGCGGATTTTAAATAGTGCAATTATGCACAAAGAACCGCGAAGGACTACGCCATGACGCAAGCAGTTGCGCCAATAATGGATGCTGAAGCATTCGATTTTGACAAATTCGGCTTTGATAAAGCCATCATTAAATCCATTAAAAAAGAGGGTTTTACCACTCCGACCCCAATTCAGGATATGGCAATACTGCCGGTTATGTCTGGTGCTGACCTTATGGGTATTGCGCAAACCGGTAGCGGAAAGACTGCAGCATTTTCATTGCCCATCATGAATAATCTTATTCATGATTACCAAATGCCAGAAAAAAATCATCCGAAAGTGTTGATCATTGCTCCAACCCGTGAACTGGTTATGCAAATCGGAAAATTTATTGATACTTTCAGCCGCGGCACACCGCTTAAAAGCCTTGTTGTTGCTGGTGGGCAGCCTTACCAACCACAAATTCGTAAACTTAAATACGGCGTTGATATTCTTATTTCGACGCCTGGTAGACTTATTGACCATATGGGAAGCGGCACAGTTAAATTAGGCAAGTGTCACACGTTCATTTTGGATGAAGCAGATAGAATGCTTGATATGGGTTTCATTGATGAAGTTAAAGAAATGCAGGCGGCTTTGCGTGAAGATCATCAAACGGTGATGTTTTCCGCCACTATGAATGATAAGGTCCGCAAACTATCAATGGCTCTTTTAAAAGAACCTGAATTTGTCGAACAAGAACGTAAAACGATGGTTGCTGAAACTATTTCGCATAAATTGATGAATGTTAGACGCAAAAACAAAATCGACCTTCTCGTTCAAATTCTTCAGGATGAAACAATTGAAAAGGCACTTGTTTTTTCCCGCACGAAACTTGGTGCGGATAATATTTGTGGTCTACTTAAAGAAGCGTTCCGTGATACACCAGTGCGTGTAGATTCTATCCACGGCGATAAAAAACAGCGTACTCGCGAAAAAATCCTTCTTAATTTCAGAAAAGGCCGCACCAAAGTGCTTGTCGCAACTGATGTTGCAGCGCGCGGCATTGATGTCGACGGCATAAGTCATGTGATTAACTATGAGCTTCCTATTGAAGCCGAAAACTATGTTCATAGAGTTGGCCGTACGGGCCGGGCAGGTCAAAGTGGTATTGCGATTTCCTTTTGTGACCCAAGTGATATGAGACTGCTTAAAGAAATTGAACATTTGATTAAACTCCCTATCGAAGTTGATGAAGATCATAAATATCATTTTGATATTTCCGATATGCGTGAATTTAAAAAAGGTGGCAGAAATAAAGGCAAGTTTGATAAAAGTCGGGGTCGGACTAAGAAAACCAACACTGAGAGCCGGCGTCCAAAATTCCGTAAAGAGGGCGCAAATGAAAACCGTCCTTCAAACGATAGCCGCCCTTCAAACAATAAACGTCCAGCAAGGCAAGAAGGTTTTAGAAAAACTGAACATAAAAAATCTGATGTCAATAAACCAGAGGCCAAACGGTATGATCCATGGCAGGGCTCTCAGGGTTTTGAAGATGATCCGGTGATTAAAAAACTTATGGCAAATAAGCCATCACACGTAAAAAAAGACAAAAATGCCGAACCGCCAATTAAATCGAAAAAGAATGAAGATTTTAAAGGCAAGAAAAACAAAAAGTTTGGTAAAAAGTCAGATAAACCTGCAAGAGGCAAAAAATACAGTGAAAATAAAGGCCGTGCTAATAATAATGACGGTAAAATATCCGGAAACAGGGACGCTTCTAAACTTAAGCAAACTGGCGGTCATAAAACCTTTTCACCAAAGCGAAAAACATTGAAAGCAAACCATAGCTGATAGTTCATTTTTGCATTTTATTTGAACTTGTGTAAAAATAGCCCATAAGTATAGTAGTAAAACTAGTATGGGCAGGGATAATGAAATATTTTTCACTCTATAAAGCAGGTTCTATTTTATTAATTGCGTTTTTATTACAAGCGTGTGCGACGCCGATGGATATGGGCTCCGCACGCTTGGCGTATGATAGTGGTGATTATATCGCCGCCTCAAACCATTACCGTGAGCAAGCGGCACTTGGCAATACCGAAGCAGAATTTATGCTTGGTGAGGTTTATGCTAAGGGGCAGGGTATTCCACAAAACCAATCAGAAGCCATGAAATGGTATAAAAGTGCTGCAGATAAAAATCATCTTCAGGCGCAGGTGGAATTGGCAAATGCTTATTTAAAGAACGAAAATTATGCTGAAGCGAGAAACTATTTTGAACGCGCCGCAAATAGTAATAATGCAACGGCCCAATTTAATCTTGGGTATTTTTATCAAAATGCACTGGGGG
>JABJKT010000130.1 GCA_018660225.1 Kordiimonadaceae bacterium | reverse complement strand
CGGACTGACCAATGCTGCCTATCTTGCCAAAGCTGGCCTTGATGTGCTCGTTGTTGAAAAAAATGATTATATTGGTGGTGCTGCCGTATCACGCGAGCTGGAAAATGGCTTCACATATTCAAACTGTTCTTATGTTTGTAGTATGATGAGACAAACCATTCACCGTGACCTTGACCTCACCAGACACGGGTTGATGATTGTGCCTTACGTTGGCGGGTTATATTATGGCAACGGCGAATGTGGTTGGAGTTATGCAAACGAAGAGGTTGATTATAATAACCTTCGTGCGCGTTCACCGCATGATGCGGACGCAGTTTCTAGGTTTTACGCGGACCTCGCCAGATACGCTCAGTTGATCAGAAAAACACTCCTTCGAACACCGCCTGATCCAACATCATTCAAACCACGCGATATTATGGAGCTTCTCTTTCTCGTCAAAGAATTTTGGAAGCTTGGCGAACATGAAATCTATGAATATGTTCGCTTTTTTACCATGAGTGCGAAGGATTTCCTCGATGATTATTTTGAAGATGATCTTCTTAAGGCGACACTAGCGAGTTCTGGGATTATAGGTACGGCCCTTGGTGTAAAGTCGCCGGGGTCCGCTTATATCCTACTTCATCATGTAATGGGTGACGTTGACGGTAATGTTGGCGCATGGGGGCTTGCGCGCGGTGGCATGGGTGCAATATCAAAATCTCTTGCCAGTGCAGCCACTGAATATGGCGCTGAGATCAGAACAAATGCCGGTGTTACAGAAATGGTCGTTAAGGGCGACAAAGCCACGGGCGTTATTCTTGAAAATGGTGAAGAGATTAGCTCAAATATCGTTGTTTCAAATCTTGATGCCAAGCGTACCTTTACCAAGATTGTCAATAAGGAAGATTTACCAGAAGGTATCCTTAAAAGAGCTCAGAATTTCAAAATTCGTGGCTCGTCCGGTAAAGTGAATATTGCACTTTCTGCTCTGCCTAAATTTACGGGCGCGCCGGATAACCCATTTGTTAACTGCGCGGGACAGATGTTCGGCGCTAATTTGAAAACTATGGAAAAAGCATATGATGCGTGGAAACGCGGCAAATGGGCGGATGAGCTCTTTATTGAAGCGGTTATTCCGTCCACTTGGGACCCAACGGTAGCACCACCCGGACAGCACTGGATGTCAAATTTCATTCAATATTGCCCGTTTGAGCTTAGCGACGGGCCGTGGACACCGGAAAAACGCGATGCATTCGGTAATACGGTTATTGAAAATATCGAACGCTATAGCCCGGGCTTCAGGGACCTTATTGTCCATGCCGAAGTTCGCACGCCGTTTGAAATAGAAAATGAAGTCGGCCTAACGGAAGGTAATATCTTCCAAGGGGAACTAACGATTGATCAGCTTCTTTTTAACCGACCATTCCCAGGATATGGCCAGTATAGAATGCCAATTAAAAATATGTATATGTGTGGCTCATCGACCCATCCAGGCGGCGGCGTATCGTCAGCTTGTGGCGCCAATGCAGCACGCGAAATTTTAAGAGATTTAGGTAAGGTAAATACTGTGCCGGAGGATGATTGTTATGACGAGTAAACCACTAAAATTTGCAGATGAGCAACTGAAGCGCTCTCCATTTTATGAACGCCAAGTTGAGCTTAACCCAAGAGATGCGTGGTCAGCGTGGAACGGTTATAAGCATGCCAATTTCTACTATGATGAGCAATATGAATATTTCTGTATCCGCAATTTATGCGGAACATATGATATTACTGCCATGCAGAAATATATTGTAACGGGTGACGATGCAGAGTCGATGCTCGACCGATTGGTCACACGTGATATGACCAAATTAAGAGAAAATCGGGTCACATATGTTGTATGGTGTACGGACGCCGGTCGTGTCATTGATGACGGTACGGTCTTTAAATTAGGGCCGCAGAAGTATATGCTTACGTGCGGAAGTCCCTGTATTGCTTGGCTCAGAAAAGCATGCTTTGGTTATAATGACGTTCATGTTGAAGATGCGTCTGACAATATTGCAGCGCTTGCGTTTCAAGGACCAACTTCATGTGAAACGCTTAAGGAAATGGGTCTAAGTGGCATTGAAACCTTAAAACCATTCGGCATTATGACTTTTCCTTTCAAAGATACCGAGCTAATGGTGTCCAGAACAGGCTTTACAGGTGATCTGGGGTATGAGCTTTGGGTTGATGCAGCGCATGGGCTTGATCTGTGGGATGATCTTTATGCGGCAGGTGAGAATTATGGCATTCAGCCATTTGGTGAAGGCGCTCTCAATATGGCGCGTCTTGAGGCCGGTTTCATTATGCCTTATATGGAATTTAACGAAGCCCTTAAAACCGTTCATTTTGAGCATGATCAAACTCCGTTTGAGCTTGACTTAGGCTGGCTTGTCGACTTTAAAAAGCCGCGCTTTAACGGAAGAGCGGCTCTTCTCGCAGAAAAGAAACGCGGTCCTAAATATACGCTTTGTAAATTAGATATTGAAGGCAATAAACCAGCTGAAGAATCTGAGATTTACTCTGATAAAGGATGCACCAAAAAAATCGGATATGTCACGTCTGCGATGTGGTCACCGGTTGTTAAAGCAAGTATTGCTCTGGCGATGATCGAAACGAAGCATATGGACGGTGAGCTCTTCGCCGAAATTTATTACAGTAAAGAGCTAAGATCATACAGCAAAGTTGCAAAATGTACCATTAAGAAGAAACCTTTCTGGGCACCTGCACGGGCAAAAGCCACGCCACCGGGACCTTATTAACAGGTAGTATTATATGAAAAAATACGATGCTATCATAATCGGTGCCGGTCATAATGGCATCACCAACGCAGCCTATCTTGCCAAGGCGGGGCTTGATGTGTTGGTGGTTGAAAAGAACGACTATATTGGTGGTGGTGCCGTATCAAGAGAACTGCATAACGGTTTTACCTATTCCAACTGTTCTTATGTGTGCAGCATGATGCGTCAAGCGATCATCCGTGATCTGGACTTGCCCAAACACGGAATGATGGTCATTCCTTATCCCGGTGCGCTGGCGATGGGGGAAAACGGTGAAGTGTTTCATAGTTACTCTAATGATGAGGTTGCCTATAATCATACCAGAGGCGTTTCGCCGCATGATGCGGATGGTCTTATGCGGTTATTTGCCGATCTTTCACGTTATGCACAAGTGATCCGTAAAACGCTCATGAGAACGCCGCCCGATCCGACGTCTTTTAAGCCGCGTGATATTAAAGAACTTCTTTTCTTGGCCAAGGAATTTTGGAAACTGGGCGAACGTGAAATTTACGAATATGTTCGCTTCTTTACCATGAGTGCAGCCGATTTTCTCGATGAATATCTGGAAAATGACCTTATCAAAGCATATATGGCAGTTTCAGGAATTATTGGTACGGCGCTGGGAGTTTATTCGCCCGGTTCCGCCTATATTTTACTGCATCATGTGATGGGTGATGTGGACGGTAATCTCGGTGCGTGGGGGCTTGCGCGCGGTGGAATGGGTTCAATTTCCAAGGCGCTCGAAGGTGCGGCCAAGGAATATGGCGCAGAAATTCGCACCGGTGCCCCTGTTGAGAAAATCATTGTTAAAAAAGGTAAAGCCGTAGGTGTCGCCCTAGAAAATGGCGAAGAGCTTATGTCCAATATTGTGGTTTCGAACCTTGATGCCAAGCGCACTTTTACCAAAATTATGGATAGAAACGATCTTCCTGAAGGGATCTATGAAAAAGCCAATAATTTTAAATTTAGGGGGTCATCAGGGAAGGTAAATATTGCACTTTCCGGCTTACCAAAATTTAAAGGGGCGGCGGAAAATCCTTTTATAAACCGTTCTAGCACTTATTTAATAGGCTCTATGAAATCCATGGAAAAAGCTTATGATTGCTGGAAACGTGGCAGATGGTCAGATGATCCTATTGTCGAAACCGTATTGCCATCACCATGGGATCCGACCGTGGCACCGCCAGGTCAGCACTGGATGTCATGTTTTGTGCAATATTGCCCAGCTGAACTTGCTGATGGTCCGTGGACGCCAGAAAAACGTGATGCGTTTGGCGCGACAGTGATCAACAAGATTGAGAGGTACGCACCGGGCTTCAAAGAGCTGATTTTGCATACAGAAATACGCACACCGCACGAGATTGAGCAAGAAGTAGGTCTAACGGAAGGAAATATTTTCCAAGGGGAGTTAACCATTGATCAGCTTTTGTTTAACAGACCATTCCCGGGTTATGCCCAGTATAGAATGCCGGTGAAGAACATGTATATGTGTGGTTCTTCCACTCATCCTGGTGGCGGCGTGTCATCGGCCTGCGGTGCTAACGCGGCGCGTGAGATATTGATGGATCTTGGTAAAGTAAACACGGTTCCAGAAGATGACTGTTATGATGATTAAGAAAAAATAATGTGATATGAAAAAGGGAACCTTGTTGTTGGATAAAGAATAATGGACATATTTACGATTACGATAGCAGTGAGCATCATAATATTTGTTCTAGTGGGGAGTTATGCAGGGCGAAGTGTCAAGCAGCTTGATGATTATTTTGTTGCGGGACGCCGTGCACCGACATTGCTTATTATTGGAACATTGGTTGCCAGCGTCACGAGCTCTACGCTTTTTCTTGGTGAAGCGGGGTTTACATACGCCGGTCAAACCGGCCCCTATATTTTAAGTCCCGGTCTAGCTATCATTGGTTATGTTTATGGCGCTCTTTTCTTTGGTACCTACTTGCGCCGAAGTTGTGCTCCAACTGTAGCAGAATATTTTGGTAGACGGTTTAACAGCCAAAGGGTGCAGCAAATTTCAGGCATTACCATAATTATGGCTCTAGGGTGTTATCTTTTGGTGGTCACACAGGGCGCGGCTATTCTACTTTCTGACCTTACTCCGCTTTCATATAATCAAGGCCTTATTGTTGCCTGGTTAAGTTATACTTTTTTTACCATGTATTCAGGTTCAAAAGGAGTGCTTCTTACTGATACATTGATGTTTCTCTTATTTACCTTCGCATCAATTCTAGTTGTTTACTATGTTATAGGGGACTTCGGCGGTGTGGCAGCGGCGGTCGAAAGTCTTGCGCAAATAGAAAGTAAGCCGGATATCGCATCGTGGCATGGAACCGTTGGCCTTGGAACGGAATGGCCGACAGGAATAGATTATCTGATTTGGACAGTGATTATTGATGTGGCATGGGGGGTGGCCTATGCGGTAGGGCCATGGCAAGCAGGCCGTCATCTTATGGCAAAAAATGAACATGTGGTTTTACGCTCATCGATTTATGCCTGTATGATTGTACTTTTATTGGAGCTTTTTATCTACGGGCTTGGCGGGCTGGTCAATATTGTAAATCCTGACATATTACCTGTCGAAACGGTGATGATCTGGCTCGCTAAAAATATGGTTCCAGAATTTTTGGGAGCCCTTTTACTTGCTGGTATTATGGCGGCGGCTCTATCGTCTGCCTCTACTTTTCTCTCGCTCGTCGGTTTTAGTGTCAGTAATGATATTATCAAACGAGAACAGCCTTTAACAATTAAGACAACTCGTTATGTTATGATGGGCATTGGTATTATTGTTTTGCTTGCAAGCTTCTATTTCCCATCCAATATTTTCTGGCTGATGATTTTTATTGGTACAATCTTTACATCCGCATGGGGTGTGGTTGCATTTATGAGTGTCTGGAGTAAGAAAATTACGGAAAGCGCCGCCTTTTGGGGGATGGTTAGTGGACTTGTGTTCAATGTTGTTCCTGCGACACTCGTATATTTTGGACAGCTTGAACTTCCCGTCTATCTGAACCCGGTTGTTATCGGAGTGGTCGCTAGTTTAGTTGTTACTATTGCTATATCCAGGCATACAAAAGTATCAAGAAAAGAAGTCGTCTATCGCATGCGACTTCACCGATCACCAGCAGAAGACTGCGACCCGGCAAAAGTGAAGATAACTCTTATCGCGCCCGTTGCGTTTATTATATTTGGCACGATTATGCCTATTCTATTGATGATATATTATGTAGTGCCCTATCAAAAAGGTGCTGGTAAGTTGCTCGTGGATGGATCAATTGACTGGTTCAGTGGGGAGTTTATGATGCTCGCTAGTTGGTGGCTCATTCAAATTCCACTCGGAATTATTGCATATTCTACTATATTGAAACGATACAGGTCATCGCAAAAGGGGAGTAAAAGTAATCAAATGGTAAATGTTTAAAAGCCGGCGTCTCCCGTTGGCCAAGCGGGACTGTTACCAACAGTTTGCCCTTCACGGTTAATCTTGGCGATGGCGGCTTCCATAATGCCTAGGCCTTCTTTGAATGTTTCAACATTCATATTAAGCGCAGGATACATTCTGATATTTTCTTCACGGTCGCTAATGGCCCATACGCCGGTATGGAGCATTTCACTGCGTACGGCACGCGCATACCACCAATTTTCATCTTGCTTTTTATCGCTCGGTGCTTGAAAGCTTACACCAAGGAGAAGTCCACTTAAGCGGACTTGGCGTACAATTTCATATTTACTTTCCCAAGAACTCATAACGTCTTTGGCAATTTCAGCAAGACCCGCCGCGTGCTCAATGACATTATCTCGTTTATAAATTTCAAGCGTTTTAAGTGCGGCGGCGCATCCTGCGGGCGTTCCGGCAAATGTAGAACTCGCTGAAAAGTCAGGATTGTTTCCCAATATATCATCTTTAGCAGAGACGCCAGCGCACGCTTCGATGCCGCCGGATAAGTTTTTACCCATAACCAAAATATCTGGCACTACATCATAATGCTCAACCGCCCACATTTTTCCAGTGCGTCCTAGGCCGGTTAAAACTTCATCGGCAATCATCAGCCAATCATTGCGGTCGCAAATGTCACGAATGCCTTTAAGGAATGCTTTGGTTGGTATCCAGTTTCCGCCTTCAGCGAGGCCCGGTTCAACCATGATGGCTGCGATATTATCTTTTGCGGCAATATATTTTGGGATGTGATGCTCTAAATAATGCAGGCAATAATCTGAATATTGTTCTTCGCTCATGCCTGCCGGGATATAGTCACTATGGGGATAAGGCGCGATTATTGCGCCGCCGTTCCACCCTTCCATATATTTTTTTGCACTTAATCCACTGAATGCTTTTGTGCCGATACTATTGCCGTGATATGAGGACGAGAAAGTGATGACATGGCGTCTTTTCTTGTAACACATTGCCATGTAAAAGGCGGATTCGGCGGCTTCCGTTCCCGACACTTCAAAGGTAAAGCGTGATAAGGCTTTTTCTGGCGTTATAGCGGCAATTTTTTCAGCAAGTTCATAACGTAGCGGATGATCATAATGAAACCCGTATCTTTGGTGTGCTTGATGTACGGCTTCAATGATTTCTGGATGGGCGTTTCCGATTGGGTTGGTGGCCCAACCATTTTGAAAATCAATATATTTATTACCATCAACATCCCAGATATAATCGCCTTTTGCTTTATCGACCATAACCTGACCCGCCGGGCGAAAGCCGCGTCTAGCCGCTTTTTGTGCATCGTCTTCAAATTT
>JABJKT010000129.1 GCA_018660225.1 Kordiimonadaceae bacterium | reverse complement strand
CCGCCATTTCCCAGTAGGGCAACAGGAACAGATTTTGCCGTTTTAACATGGGGCCTTAACGTGACGCCGAGTTTTGCCGCCTGCGCCGACATACGATTCAAGTTAGTGATCAGTTTATTTTTATCAACCACCAGGCACGGCGTATAAAGTTCATCCAAATTCATTATATTTTTTCCTTAATATAGTCTGCAATAGCAAGCGAAGCCGTTAGGCCGGGACTTTCAATGCCGAATAAGTTTATCAGTCCTTTTATTTTATGATCTTTTTCAAACTGAATGCAAAAATCAAGACCATCTTTAGATAGTTTGGGGCGAATGCCGGCATAATCCGCATTTAATTTTTCAGGGTCTACTGTTGGAAAATAATGACGAATTGAATTTAAAAAATCGTTTTTAAGTGAAGGGCTTACGGTATATTCTTCATGTTCAATAAACTTTACATCCGGGCCAAATTTTACCCCGCCAGCGGTATCAAGTGTTAAATGAACGCCGAGCCCACCTTGAAAGGGTAAGGGATAGACAAGATGATTGAAACTGGTCTTTGCGGAATATGAAAAATAATTCCCTTTTGCCATAATTAGATCAGGGATATGGCTTTTATCCAGTACATCAATCATATTGGCTATAGTCATGGCGCCAAGACCCGCCGCGTTAATCAATATATCGCATGATATTGAATAATCATCATTTGTGGTGACTTTAAAGCCCTCTGCAGTTTTTTCGATAGCGCTGATAACTGTATTAAATACTACTTGCCCGCCACTGTTTTCTGTATCCGCCAGTAAGCAAAGCATAAGTGAGTGACTATCAATAACACCGCTGCTCGGTGAGAAGATACCGGCAACGGCAGATATATCAGGTTCAAGCGCTGAGCAATCAGCTTTTGAAAGCATTCTAAGATCATTTACGCCGCAATTTTCAGCGTTTAATTTAATCTGCTCTAATTTTGGTAATTCCGCCTCAGAACTGGCAACGAGAAGTTTACCGCACCGCTTATGCGGGATATGACGCTCTGCTGCATATTGATAAAGCATTTCTTTACCGCGCACACAAAGGCTCGACTTTAACATGTCAGCATCAAAATAAAGTCCAGCGTGGATCACTTCACTATTTCGAGAACTCACCCCCATGCCAAAACTTTTTTCACGTTCCAGAATAAGCACGTTTTTCCCTGCGAGCGATAAAGCGCGGGCAACCGATAATCCAATAACACCGGCACCTATTATTATTATGTCAACATGGTCGCTCATAATTGCAGTCTTTTTCCTTCCCAACATAAAAATGGCATGTTATAAGATATCATCTTTGAGAAATGAGTATAGTTTTATATACAATTAAATAAACCAATAAACTCTATAACTGGGTATCTTCAAAGGGAAATTTGGCTTGATCTAAGCTACGGGATAACATTAAAGGATATAAATATGAAGAAATTTAACGGACAAAACCGCAGAAATTTTATGAAAGGCGTCGGTGTTACGGCTCTTATGTCTGCGGCTGGTTCAGGAAGCGCGCTATCTATGGGCCAATCAATGGGCGGCTCTGGTAAAGGTTATGATTTTGACGAAGTTTACAGTCGTGTTGGCGTAAATAGTGTTAAGTGGGACGCGGCAATTCGTCGTTACGGTAAAGACAAGATCACTGTTCCAATGGGGATTGCTGACCTTGATTTTAGACAGCACCCTGCTGTTGTAAAAGCTCTACAAAAACGTGCTACTTATGATAATTACGGATATGAAACTCTTCCAGCTAGCTATTATGAAGCTATTATCAACTGGAACAAAGATCGTTACGGTCTTGAAGTTAAGCGTGAGTGGATCAGAAACTCATCTGCTCTTAAGCCTGGTATGATTTCATCTATGCGTGCCCTTAACCCAGTTAAAGGTAAAGTAATTCTTCAAACACCAACTTATAGCGGTTTCCGCGGTGCTATCAACAAAGCTGGTATGCGCGTTGAAATGAACCCTATGAAAAAGGTTAATGGTCGTTGGAAAATGGATCTTGAAGATCTTGAAAGCCGTCTTGACTATGAAACAAAGTGTCTTATCCTTTGTAACCCAAATAACCCATCAGGCGAATGTTGGACTGCGGATGAGCTTCGCGCACTTGGTGATGTATGTATGCGTCACGGTGTTACGGTTCTTGCTGACGAAATCCATTGCGATTACGTTAACAAAGGTCACAAATTTACGCCATACGCCTCGATTGGTGAAAAATATGCAAACAGCAGTATTTCTTACCGTTCACCATCAAAAACATTCGGTCATGCTAACTTGAAAGTGGCTTATTTCTTCACTCAAAACGAAGATCTTATGAATGCAACAATGATCGGTGGCGGTCATGATGCTGGCTGTAATGCTTTCGGTCTTATTGCCTGTCAGGTTGCCTTTGAAGAAGGCGCACAGTGGGTTGATGATGTTCAGGAATATGTTGATGGTAACTTTGACTATCTTGTTGAATATGTAAATGCACGTGGCAACATGCCAGGTGTTGAATATTCAAAACCTGAAGGTACTTATCTTGCATGGCTTGATTGTAATGGACTAATGGAAAAAGTATCCAGTCCAGAACAAATGAGAGTTTATCATGATGCACAGCGCGACGCGGGTCGAAGACATTCTGGTCTGACACGTGAAGGCTGCATGGGTGAGTGGATTGTACAAAACTCTGGCGTTCAACTTAACGCTGGTAGCTCATACGGTATCGGATCAGACGGTTTCATGCGTATGAATATTGCTATTCCACGCTCTAGCCTTAAAACTGCACTTGATAACCTCAATGCAGCGCTTAAGAAACTTGGCTAACTGAACTAAAATAATATCTTGCAAAGAAAACGGGCTATCTTCTGATGGCCCGTTTTTTTATGGATTTTTAAAAAGTTATGATTTTTTTACGCTATGGCCGCCGAATTGATTACGCAGTGCAGATACCACTTGCCCGGCATAGCTCGGTTTACCTTGTGAATCGATGCGAAATTGTAGCGATGCTTCAATGACGGGGGTTTGAATATATCTTTCTCTAGCTTCTTCCACAGTCCACAGGCCTTCGCCGCTATGGGATACTTCACCGGAAATGGCAGATAAGTCTTCGCCTTCTTGCTTGTAGGCATTTTGCAGCCAGCCGATCAGCCGAGATTCAATGACGCTGCCGTTATTATAAATTCTTGTTACCTCAGCAAGATCAAGATCAAAATGACCGTTTTTAAGAATTTCAAATCCTTCACCAATCGCCTGCATCATGCCGTATTCAATGCCGTTATGAACCATTTTCACATAATGACCCGCACCTGCGGCGCCCATATAAGCATAGCCGTCACCCACGCTTAAATCTTTAAAGAGCGGCTCATATTTATCAAATTTATCGCGCGCACCGCCGATCATCATACAGGCGCCATTTCGTGCGCCTCCCGGTCCGCCGCTTACGCCGACATCCATAAAGACTAGGTCTTTTTCTTTTAATTCAGCGGCTCTTCGAAGGGTTTCTTTAAAGTTTGAATTGCCGCCGTCCATAACAACGTCGCCGGGATTAAGGTGTTCGGATAATTCTCCAAGCACTTTATCAACTATCTGATGCGGAACCATAATCCAGATGAATTTCTCACCGGGAAGCTTGCCTGTTAGCTCTTCAAGGTTTGTGGCTGTTTCAGCACCGGCAGTTTCTGCTTCTTTTCTGGCCTCTTCACTCAGGTCAGTTGCAACTACTTCATGGCCTTTATCCAGCAGAAGTTTAACCATGCCCATGCCCATTTTTCCTAGGCCGATATATCCGATTTTCATGATTTTTATGTCCTTGATCGTGTAATATTTATCTAAAGACAATTAATATCATTTCCAAATCCATATGCAAACAAGTTTCATCAGGAATTGCTTTGTCCGAAATGCTATGTCTATAATAAGAAGAAACAAATCATATAGGGAGAATATCATGAAAAATATTATTGAAATGGGCCGCAGGAAATTTATGAAATCGGTTGGCCTTTCGGCGCTGGTTGGCGCGGCAGGAACTAGTGGATCACTTGCCATGGGGCAAAGCAGTAGCATGTCCGGTAAAGGATATGATTTTGATGAGGAGTTTACCCGCATTAACAGCCGTAAATGGGAAGGGGCCTATAATACATACGGCCGGGGTAATATTGACGTTGCCATGGGAACGGCCGATCTTGATTTTAAACAAGTGCCGCAAGTGGTTGAAGCGTTAAAAAAACGTGCTGAATATGAAAACTATGGCTACGAGTCTACTCCGGACAGTTTTTATGAAGCGATAATTAACTGGAACAAGGAACGCTACGGACAGACCATTAAAAAAGAATGGATCAAAACGTCTTCTGCCCTGAAGCCTGGCATGGTTTCTTCCATGCGTGGCCTTAACCCGGTTAAGGGAAAGGTTATTCTGCTAACGCCTACTTATAGCGGTTTTACTGGTGCGATAAATAAAGCAGGGATGACCGTTGAGATGAGCCCCATGAAGAGGGTTAATGATCGCTGGACGTTTGATCTCGATGATCTGGCAACCCGGCTTGATTATGAAACAAAATGTGTGGTGCTTTGTAATCCTAATAATCCGTCCGGTGAATTTTGGAGCGCCGATGAAATGCGCGGGCTAGGGGATCTTTGTATTGAACGTGGTGTGACTGTTTTATCTGATGAAATTCACTGCGATTTTCCAAATAAAGGATCAAAATTTATTCCTTACGCCAGCCTTGGTGAAAAATACGCAGAAACAAGCATCACTTACCGCTCACCATCAAAAACATTCGGTCATGCCTGCCTTCGGGTGGCCTATTTCTTCACCCAAAACGAAGACCTTATGAACGCTACTATGATCGGTGGTGGCCATGAAGAAGGTGTTAATACCTTTGGCATCGTCGCTGCTGAAACCGCTTTTAGGGAAGGGGCTGGATGGATTGATGACCTAAATGAATATATGAATGAAAGCTTTGATTATATCGTTGATTATGTAAACCGCCCCGGCGAAATGCCCGGCGTCACGTTTCAAAAACCGGACGGTCTTTATCTGGCGTGGTTTGACTGTAACGGCTTAATGGAAAAAGTAGCTTCGCCTGATCAAATGCGCGTATTTCATGACGCAATGAGCGCTGCCGGAAGAAGACATTCCGGCCTGACCAGAGAACTCTGCATGCAAGAATGGATCGCGCGAAACGCCCGCATCCACATCCAACCCGGCAGCTCCTACGGCATAGGCTCCGAAGGCTTCATGCGCATGAACATCGGTGTACCAAGGGCGCTGATTACCAAGGCACTAGATAACTGGAATGCGGCGCTGAAGAGTTTAGGTTAAACAGCACACTTATTGCAAAGCGCGATAGACGCATCAAGATCTAGGCGTTTTTTGTCTATATCGTCGCCGCAATTTAGGCAGTAGCCGTATTCGTCTTCTGTTATGCGGGTGAGGGCGGCGTCTATTCTGGCTAGTTCTAAGTCGCGTCGGCCTTTGACGGCTTCGGCCATGGCTTGGCCCTGCATTGCGTCCATGCGGGAAAGGCGGCCTACGGATGTTTGGTCAAGTTCGACAGTGGCCGAGTTTTCTTTGGTGTCTGATATTAAAAGTGTTAGCTCCTCCTGCCGGGCGAGGAGAAGCTTTTTATATTTTTTAAGATCAAAGGACACTTTAAGCGATTTCAAATGTGGCGATGACTTCGCATGCGAAACCAACGGGTAATGCATTTGTGCCGACGGCTGCGCGGGCGGCGAGGCCGGCATCGCCGAAAATATCCCGAAATAGCTCAGACGTGCCGTTGATCACCAGATGCTGTTCGGTGAAATCATCGGTAGATCGCACAATCCCTTGAAGCTGAACGCATTGCACAACACGGTCAAGATCACCGTCACAGGCTTTCTTTAGCTGTGAAAGAACGCTGATCCCTGCTGCGCGGGCAAAGCCGTATGCTTGCTCGGTTGTATAGTCGCTACCGACGACACCCCGGTTTTGCGGGCCTTGTCCGGCGATATAGACCATGTTGCCCACTTTTCGGATCGGCGTATAGGCCGCGATCGGGG
>JABJKT010000015.1 GCA_018660225.1 Kordiimonadaceae bacterium | reverse complement strand
CGCACATTACCGGGCCATTCATATTCTTTTATGGCAGCAAGCGCTTCAGCGGAAAGGTTCTTATATTCTTTATCATATTTTCGGCAATAAAGCTTAATGTAATGATTTGCTATTTCCTCAATATCTTCCGGGCGCTCTCTTAAGGGCGGCACTGTAATTTCAACCGTATTAAGTCTGAAAAGCAGATCCTGACGAAAACGGCTTTCATCACTAAGTTGCTTAGAAGTAAGGTTTGTGGCTGCAATTACCCTGACATCAAAAGGAACGGCCTGATTTGATCCAACCGGCGTTACTTTTCTTTGCTCAAGCACGGTCAGTAACTTTGCTTGTAAATGCAGCGGTAAGTTACCAATTTCATCCAAAAATAGAGTGCCGCCTGACGCTGCCTGAAGACGGCCAACCCGATCATCTTTAGCGTCGGTAAATGAGCCTTTTTTATGGCCGAATAATTCACTATCAAAAAGGCTTTCGCTTATCGCCCCCATATCAACACTTAAAAATATCTGGCCTGCCCGGTTTGAAAGACTGTGAAGTTCGCGTGCTACGAGTTCCTTACCCGTACCATTTTCACCGACAATGAGCACATTAGCATCGGTCGGCGCGGCGCGCTCGATCATTGTCTGTATGAATTTTAACGCTTCTGACTTACCAATAATTTGTTGCGAGCCACTATCTTCCACTAGAGTACGGTTGGCTTCTCTTAAGGTTGCGGCTTCGTTTCTGGTTTTTCTGAGTTTCACTGCGGCAGATAGCGTGGCAACGACTTTCTCGTTTTGCCACGGTTTAGAGACAAAATCTGTCGCCCCCATTTTCATTGCTTCAACCGCTATATTTACCCCGCCGTGAGCCGTGATCATAATCACCACCGCTTGAGGATCAATTTTCAAAATTTCCGCCAGCCAGTAAAAACCTTCCTCACCGGAACTTTGGCCAGGACCAAAATTCATATCAAGCAGGATCGCATCAAAACTATCCTTACTCATCGCGCTTGAAATATGATTTGGTTGACTGATCGTTACAACATTGGCAAAATGTCTTTTTAACAATAGCTTACCGGCAATAAGAATATCCTCATCATCATCCACAATCAGGATAGAGCCGCGCTTTTCCATATTAAAACCCTCATAATTTTCTTATTGTTCACTTTCGCACACATGTGTTCGAAAGTGAACAGTATATACTGTACGAAATCGAACAGTAAAGCATTAAATCATTGATAATCAACAGTTTATTTATTGGCACGCTCCTTGCAACACTAACAAATGATAAATTAACGAATACCGCCAAATAACAGACAAGTGATGAAAATGACTAAAATGGACAATATTAAAAAACCAGAAGGCGCCCACGCAGGCGTTGCCATGGACCGAAAAATAGAAAAAAAACGTAACCCACTTAAAATAGCACTTTGGGGGGGTGGCGGCCTAGTTGCTGCCGTAGTGCTATACCTTATAGCGGATAGTGCAATGGGCGGACGCACATTCCGTGTCGAAGAAAGCCGACTTGTGGTTTCCACAGTAACCAGCGGCGTATATGAAGATTATATTCCGATCCGCGGCAAAGTGACCCCGCTAACAACCGTATTCGTTTCAGCCACCGAAGGGGGCCGCGTTGAAAAAATATTAATCGAAGACGGTACTCTCGTTGAACTCGGCCAGCCGATTGTGGAGCTTTCCAACCCAACTTTACAGCTTGAAGTGTTTCAAAATGAAGCCCGTGTCGCCGGTGAGCTTAATGCCATGCGTACACTGGAATTACAGCTGGAGCAAAACAGACTTCGCCATATCACTAACATTACAACACTGGATTATGAAATTCAGAAATTAACCAGAAATGTTGGACGGTATAGAATTTTACATGAGCGTGGAAACTTTACAAAAGCTCAGCTTGACGAGTCAGAAGAAGATCTCGCATATAAAATCAAGTTAAGAGAGATTACAATTCAGACCCAGGATACTGATGCCCGCATGCAGGAGCAACAGTTGGAGTTATCACAAATAGACAGCCAAAATCTGGAAAGAAACCTCGGCATAGCCCGCACCAGTCTTGATAACCTTAATATGAAAGCGCAGATCGAAGGACAGCTTTCAGGCTTTGATCTGGAGCTTGGGCAAACCGTAGCGCGCGGAACAGCCATTGGTCAAATTGATGATCCTTATAATTTTAAGCTGGAAGTTCAGATTGATGAATTTTACCTAAACCGTGTCGACCTTGGTCAAAGCGGCGTCTATGTACGTCCCGGCGATAGTGGCGAGTTTCCAATGCGGATCAAGAAAATTTATCCGGATGTGCAAAACAACCAGTTTAAAATTGATATGGTGTTCATAGACGCGCAGCCCGAAGATATCCGCCGCGGTCAAACGCTACAATCAAAGCTTACTCTAGGTGATAGTGCAGAAGCACTTCTTATTCCAAATGGTGCCTTTTATCAGGATACTGGCGGAAGCTGGGTATTCGTTGTCACTGATGACAGCGAATTTGCCGTAAAACGCACCATCAGACTTGGACGCAGAAACAATAACTATATCGAAGTCATTGACGGGCTTGCCATTGGTGAGAGGGTCATTACGTCCCCTTACACCAGCTTTATGGACATGGACCGTCTTAAGCTAACTGAAGGCTAATTTTACAATAATTTAACTTGAATAACTAAAACCAAAGGACATAAAATGTTAAAACTACAAGACCTAACTAAAGCTTACCGTACTGATGAAGTAGAGACGGTTGCCCTGAACAATGTCAATATTGATATTGAGCATGGCGAATTTGTTGCCATTATGGGACCATCAGGTTGCGGCAAATCAACTCTTCTTAATATTGTTGGTATGCTTGATACACCGACCAGTGGTCATTATTTCTTTAACGGCGAAGATGTAGCCGGATACTCTGAAGCACAGCTTGGTGTGATCCGTAAACAGCATATCGGATTTATCTTCCAAAGCTTTAACCTTATCGATGAGCTATCGGTTGCTGAAAATATCGAACTTGCTCTTCTTTATCATGATATCCCGGCTTCTGAACGTAAAGAACGCGTTGCTGCCGTTATGGATAAAGTGGGCATTGCTCACCGCGCCAAACATATGCCAAGTCAGCTATCAGGTGGTCAACAACAACGTGTGGCCGTGGCCCGCGCCGTGGTTGGTAACCAAAGCATGATCCTCGCCGATGAGCCGACCGGTAACCTTGATACCGCCCACGGCCAAGAAGTAATGGAAATGCTGCAAAAACTAAATGAAGAAGGCACAACCATCGTCATGGTGACACATAGTCCGTCACATGCTGATTATGCAAGACGTACTATTAATCTTCTTGATGGTCATGTTGTAACCGAAAGTATGCGCGCATAAATGAACTAATCTTGAGGGAAATGGGAGTAGGGACCCAAATCAGGATAATAGAATGCTTCTAACAAATTATATAATAAGCGCCTGGCGCAATATTTATAATCACAAGCTTTTTAGTGCTATTAATATACTTGGCCTGTCCATTGGTTTGGCGGCCGTTATGTTGATCGCGCTTTTTGTACGTGATGAAGCTAGCTATGATAATTTCTGGACCAAAGCCGATCGTATTTACCGCACTTATATCACCTTCAACATACCAGGCCGAGACTCCATGATATCAGTGCAAACACCAGGTCCCGTGATACATGCTCTTAAAAAAGATTTCCCGCAAGTTGAAAATGCCGCACGAATTTTCTTAAGCGAACCTACGATCATATTAAACGGAAATTATTTTCTGGAAGATATCAGCATTGTCGATGCAGATATTATTAATATTTTCGATTTTAATGTACTTAGTGGTGATCTCGTTAATGCGATGTCTGATTTTAGTAGCCTTGTGCTTAATGAAACGGTTGCCCGTAAATATTTTGGCGAGCAGAATCCTATTGATCAAATCATTACCATTGAATTTGGCATTTTTAAAAAAGATTATAAAGTCGCCGCCATAATCGAAGATATGCCAACCAACAGTCAACTAAATATAACGGCAATGGTCGCTATTGATGAAGACGCATGGAAAGACCGAAGCTATATGTTCGAGCAATGGTTTTCTACCAATACACAGCTTTATTTTAATCTTAATGAAGGCGCAAACATTGCAGACGTAGAAGAGCAGATGGAAGATTTTATCAATAGAAATTTTCCAAGACTTCCCTTTGGCGGGACCGATACCAAAACAGCAGATTTAGTATCGCTTTCAGTTATGAATGTAAAAGACCTTCATTTAAAATCTGTGGGTATGGGTGAATATCGCCAACGCGGTAGTATTAATAGTGTGCTTACATTTTCTGCCGTTGCCATTCTAATTCTGATTATTGCCAGTATAAATTTTATGAATTTAAGCACAGCCCGGGCAAGCCAACGGGCAAAGGAAGTCTCACTTCGAAAAGTAATGGGCGCCTCACGCAAAAATCTGATTTTTCAGTTCTTAGGCGAATCTATCCTAGTGACCTTGTTGGGCCTTTTAATATCCTTTGCGATTGTAGAGTTAACATTGCCTATTTATAACGACATTTTAGGCAAAGAACTCTTTATCAGTTATGCCTCTACTGACATTGTTAGTATTGTCATACTTGCCTTATGTGTTGGTGGATTATCGGGAACTTATCCGGCTCTTGTTTTATCAAGTTTTCTCCCGGCAGAAAATCTTAAAGCCAACAAAACAGTAGAGACCAGCTCTTCGGTTAAGCTCAGGTCTGCACTTGTGATTTTTCAATTTGCCGTTTCAATAGTGTTATTTGTCTCTACAGCTGTCGTTTACGGACAAATGCTTTACGCCAAAAACATGGATCTTGGTTACGATCATAAAAATCTACTGGTTATTAATGATTTAAACCCTTGGTGCAGGACTAGGTCAACTTCTCACCCAGTTTATAATTGAAAGCTTAACTTTAACATTTATTGCCATGATCCTAGCCCTAAGTGCGCTTGAGATAATTATTCCGATGTTTAATTTGGCGACAGCCAAAATTCTCGACCTGAATTATTTTGCGACCATGCCGTGGCTCGTTATGACTACAGCGACGGTAGGTGTTCTTGCGGGTACTTACCCGGCTTATCTAATCACCAAAACCAGCCCGATAGAAGCCTTACGCGACGGGGCAAGAAAAGGAACATCTTCTGCATGGGTCAGAGGGGGAATGATCGGCATCCAATTTTCCCTTTCTGTTTTTATGCTGGCACTGGTGCTGGTGGTTTATAGTCAAAATAAAAAAGTAGAACAAAATCTTGATCTTTTTCCGACCCCGCAAATCTATACCCTGGACAGAGTGGGCATTGATCAAATAGAGCCACGCCACGACGTTTTAAGAAACGAGATGCTCAGAATAGACGGCGTTGAGAAATTCACTTATTCGTCTCAAGTCCCGTTTGAAGGATTTAATAATGGATTTGTCGCCTCAACGGTCCTCAATGATATATCTTCGGGGTTTCGCATTAATCAAATGGTTGCTGATTTTGAATTTCTGAGTACTTACGATATTGAATTGATTGCCGGTAGGACGACAAATCTCGAAGTATCCATGGATACTCATATCAGAGAGCGCGGCGCCGTTAATGTCATGGTAAACGAACTTGCGGCACAAAATTTTGGCTTCGCCAGTCCGCAGGACGCCATTGGAAAAGCTTTTTATGAAGATGAAGGACGGGACGGCATTACCACATATACCATCGTCGGCGTCATAGAAGACCAGAATATATATGGCCTTGCAGAGCCGGTTTATCCTTTTGTATATTTCACAAGGGGAGACAGTTACCGCCACGCATCATTAAAACTGTCCAAGGATGCAACGCCTCAAACCATTGCCGCGATTGAAGCAACATGGGACCGTGTTATTCCTGATTATCCACTCCAGTCAAGTTTTCTGGAAAGTCGATTTGAGGAACAATTTAAACTTTTTGATCTCAGTACCAAGTCTCTGGCGACTTTTGCAATATTTGCCCTCTTCCTTGCGCTAATCGGCCTATTTGGTCTGGCTGCCTTTATGGCAGAACAGCGCACAAAAGAAATAGGCATTCGTAAAGTTCTTGGGGCCAATACCCTTCAAATCATCAAGTTACTGATCTGGCAGTTCTCAAAACCCGTACTTTGGGCGACGCCGGTTGCCTTAATACTCGCCTATTTTGCCTCAAACGAATATCTGCAATTTTTCGCAGAACGCATATCAATGCCCTACGCCATTCTACTTGGTGCGGGCATCATTGGCGTTATTCTATCATGGGCCACCGTCGCCAGCCACGCTTATAAAATCGCTAGAACAAATCCGATCAATGCGCTACATTATGAATAAATAAAAGGGGAATAAATGCTCCGTAATTATATAAAAGTAGCCATTAGAAATATCGCAAGAAATAAGCTTTATGCAGTGATAAATATTGTCGGCCTTGCGATGGGGTTATCACTATATCTTTTTGGTGGCTTGCTATCTGATTATGAAAATTCGCACGATACATTTTACGAAAATTATGAGCGCATTTATACGGTCGGCGCCTCAATAAATCCCAATGCCAATGCAGGCATAGTTGAAACTAATTCGGTGTCCCCTGCTGTCACACCAATATTAAAAACGGAACTCCCTGAACTTCAAGCGGTTGCCAGAACACTTGTCAGGGAGTTTTTATTTTCAATAGAGGATAATCACTACTATCAGAAGCTCCGTTTCGCTGATCCTGCACTTTTGCAAATTTTTGATTTCGATTATATTTCGGGCGATGTTTCAGCGCTGAATAGTCCCTCCGGCCTGCTTATCAGCGAAAGTGCCGCTACAAAGTATTTTGGTGATCAGAACCCTATCGGAAAGACCATAAAGCTTAATCATAAAATTGACCTTATTGTATCTGCCGTAATTAAAGATCTGCCGCCTAACACACATTTTAATACCTACTTTTTTGATCACGTGCCGCCTGATGTGTTTGCTCCGTTAGGGGCGATGCAGAGCATAACGGGGTTTGAGCCAGATTTGGATTGGGATGATTTTAATACAGTCAATAAAACTTATATTTTATTACCAGAAATTCTTGATCAAGAATGGCTTCAAGAAAGGCTTGATGGCATTTATTTGCAGCATTTCAACATAGAATTAAAGAAACTTGTTTCCGGTCTTTTTGCCAGACCAATAGTTGAGGCAAACATGTCCATTTGGAAAATGAATGATATCCCGGCTATTGAAAGTATAGAGATATTAGGGCTGTTGGTATTAATTGTCGCCTGCGTAAATTACACAAATCTCGCTACGGCCCAATCCTTAAAACGCTCACGTGAAGTTGGGCTACGTAAAACGCTTGGTGCTGGCCCCGTACAGCTATTATTGCAATTCATTGTTGAGAGTGTAACTTTAACAATATTCGCAATGTTTGTTGCAATTAGTTTACTTGAATTCACAATCCCATTATTTAATTCAATAACGGGTAAAATCCTGACAATTGACTATATGTCCACATTGCCATGGTTGATTTTAACCGCGCTGATAGTAGGAATAATTTCCGGCAGCTATCCTGCTTATGTAATTGCCAAAACCAATCCGATTGAAGCACTGAGAACCGCTGGCTTAAAAACACCCGCAACCTCTTGGATAAGGAGTGTTATGATCGGCGTCCAATTTACTATTTCAGTGTTTATGTTAGCGGTGGTGATGGTGATGTTATTACAAAATAATCGTTTAGAGGAAAACAGTAATATTTTTGCGAAAGATCAGATCTATACGTTAGATGGATTTGACGTGTCACAAATATTTGAACGCAAGCAGATAATAAAAAATGAAATTTTAAAACTACCTGGTGTCGAAAATTTCACTCTTTCCTCACAGGTTCCCTACGAAGGAATGCAAACATTCTTCGCAGCGTCGAGCACAAGAACCGATTTTTCTTCCTCCTTTAATATAAATCAGATGGCCATAGATCAAGATTTTCTAAAAACATATGCTATTGAACTTATAGCAGGCAGAATTTTATCACAAAATAATCCGATGGATATAGGTGGTAGCGACAAGCGAGATTTTAATGTTGTCATAAATGAACTCGCCGTTCAAAATCTTAAATTTTCCAGTGCTCAGGAAGCCATCGGCAAAGTATTTTACCAAAATCTCGGAAATGATATCGTTAATAGTTATAAGGTCGTCGGGGTAAGTGAAAATAAAAACATTCTCGGTTTTCATAATGAGATCAAACCCTTCGTTATGTTGGTTCAGCCAGATGGATATAGAGTTGCATCAATAAAATTATCAAGTAGTGCGGACCCGAGCATAATTCGCGACATTGAAGCTGTATGGAAAAGGGTAATTCCCGATTACCCATTTCGAGGACGTTTTTTGGATGAGCGGTTTCAGGATATGTTCCGTATTTTTGAAATCGCTTCAACCTCTCTTGGTGTGTTTGCGATTTTTGCGTTTATCCTCGCACTGATTGGATTATTTGGCTTGGCTGCCTATATGGCGGAGCAAAGAACAAAAGAAATTGGTATTCGTAAAGTTCATGGCGCCACACCTCCACAGGTGGTTAATCTTCTGATTTGGCAATTTTCAAAACCTGTCGCTTGGGCAATGCCATTTTCCGTATGTCTAGCTTATCTGGCATCCGATCAGTATCTCGAATTTTTTGATGATAGAATTGGATTTCCTTTTGGTTTAATCATCGGCGCTGCCATTATAGGATTGCTTCTGTCCTGGGTCACCGTAGCAACCCACGCCTATAATGTGGCGAGGGCGAACCCTATAAATGCATTGCATTATGAATAGTTTTGAATGATAAATAATGTATCAGATTAAAGGGATCATTATGTTTATTAGTCGCACTATATTTATAGCAAGTATTTCACTAATATTTGAGGGTCAAACCGCGGTCGCTCAAGAAAAAAAATTCGCAGGATATGTAACTTCCTCAACTGTGGAAGCCACAGAGGTTGGTGTTGAGATACTGGAAAAAGGCGGTAATGCTTTTGACGCGGCCGTTGCAGTTTCGCTTGCGGTTGCGGCTAGTGGGCCAGCGAGCTCTGGGGTTTTCGGCCAAACGGTGATGCTGGTTCAGCCAGCGGACGGCGAGCCGTATGTTATTCACGGCACAACGCTTTCACCCGCGAGTATTCCGGACAATGTGACACGTGAACAGCTAACGGGCGGCAGAACCGCATCGACCATCCCCTCAACTTTAAAAGTATTATCCTACACTCTTAAGAATTACGGTAGTGGTAATTTTAGCTGGGAACAGCTTGTTAATCCGTCCGTAAAAATTCTGGAAGAAGGCTTTAAAGTCGGCCCGTTTCGACATAAAGCGTTTAATTATTATGGCCTTGGTTTCAAGGATCAAAAAGAAGCGGCAGAGATGTTCTTTAAGCCGGATGGCCTGCCCTATCAGCTTGGTGAGACTTTCCGTCATCCGATTATGGCAAAAACCATGCAGCGCATAGCCGAAAAAGGCGCAGATGAATTTTATAAAGGCGATATGGCAAAAGAAATCGCCGCTGACATGGCGATAAATGGCGGTTGGATTACTTATGATGATCTGGCGAATTTCCCCGATCCTAAAATTGTCGAACCGATAAAATCAACATATCGTGGTTATGAAATAGTCTCCCTGCCACCGCCTTTCGGCGGCTGGATTATGATGCAGATACTAAACCTGCTTGAAGCACAGACACCTGAAGCGATTGATACCGACGATGCGGAGCGAAGAATTGCACTGCTTAATGCCATGCGGCTTGGTCACGGGACGCGGGCCAATGATCCGGTGCCCGGCTTTTATGATTATGACGCTGATGTCAGCATTAAAATTTCCAAGCGGGAAGCGACAAGAATGCTTGAACATTATAAAAGCGGTATGGGCGGCGAAACCACCCACTATTCGGTCGTTGACGGTGAAGGCAATGCCATTGCGGTAACCCAAAGTATTGATAATTATTTCGGTGGCTTAACGGTCCACCCCCAGCTTGGCTTTATTTACAATAATTACATGCAGTCATTCAGACTTAAGGATGATGGATCGCCCTACGTTCTTAAAGAGAATGAAATGCCACTTAGTTCCATGACCGGAACGATTGTAAAAAAAGACGGCGAAACCCAGATGGTTCTCGGTAGTCCGGCCAGCGCAAGAATTATTTCAGCCGTTGCCCAGGTGACGAGCTACTGGATTGATGTAGAGAAAGATATCAAAAATGCCGTAGACGCTTACCGGGTTCATGTGGTGCCTGATAATAAAGCCTATATCGAAGGGCCGATTGTAGATAGTGCATTACTGAAGGCAATGGCCAAATATGATTATAGCTTAAACCGTCCATCATATGGCGTTTCCGATAGTCAATATGATCCTTATTTTGGTGGAGTTCATGCACTAGCCAAGCAAGACGGGAAATGGGCAGGTGCGGCCGACCCAAGGCGCGACGGCAGAGCCAAAGCGGCCTGGAAAGAATGAAGAGAGATAACATGAATAATTTTTTAAAAATAATAATGACAATAGGCCTGTTGATGATCACGTCATGCTCATCGCCCGAGCCTGAAATAACTGAGCCGGGAAAAACCGCAAGCAAAATTATTACCAATGCCAATGTCTGGACAGGAAATGAAGCCCAGCCATGGGCCGAAGTGGTCGTCATGGACGGTGAGCGGATAATTGCAGTCGGCGGTGCTGAATTAAACACAGAATATTCAGGCGCCGAAATGATTGATGCTGGCGGCAAACTGGTTCTTCCCGGGTTTATAGATAATCACACTCATTTCATGGATGGTGCGGCGACACTGCTTAGTATTAAGACATTTGGCAGCACATCGCGTGAAGATTTTGTTGGCCGGATCCGTGATTACGCTCAGGATATTCCGGCTGGTGAATGGATCAGCGGCGGATCATGGGATCATGAACTT
>JABJKT010000128.1 GCA_018660225.1 Kordiimonadaceae bacterium | reverse complement strand
CTTCACCGTTACCGCTTGCATAGGTGTTTCGGATTGCTTCCAGCGCTTCCATGTCCCCTTGCCTAACTAAAACGCCCGCCGCCATCAAATGCAAAACAACATCTTCCAGAGATTGAAATGCTCTATTCACCGCGTCAATATCACCGACCTTGGCGACCTTGTATAATCCTTCAGCCGCAGCGATGCGGATTGCCACTATGTCCTTTGTTAGCAGCTCGGCGAGGATATCCTCTTTTGACAGTTCGCCTGCCCTGACTAGTTCTCGGGCAATTCCTGCTCTACGGGCATCATCGGTTTCATCAGATAGTCTTGCCTCAAGCCATTCTCTCGTTTCAGCGCCGTACCCTGCCTTCGTTAATCCCTCAGCCGCATGCATTGAAGGCCAGAAATTTTGATCTTCTAATCCGGAACGAAGAATGTTGATCGCTTTGCTTTTTGTTTCCTGCTCCAGTGAGAAACCCTCTGAAACACTCTGCTCGGAAGAACAGGCGGTAAGCGAAAACAATACCATAAAAAATAATAAATAAGCATGCCGCTGCTTCGTCAATTCTGTTCTCCTTAACATGTGTCTACGTTGACTTATATACCATTATATGGAATATGAATATAGTATAACAGATTGGAAAATGATAAGCCTTGACGCTAAAAAAAACCACCGCAGAATTACTGGTAAACGAAAATGCGGCTCTCGCAGAAAGTCCCATATGGGATCATCGTTATGGTAGGCTGGTATGGGCAGATATATCTAAAAATATAATCTGGCGAACGGATATATCAAACGGCATTTCAGAAAAACAGCACCTCAACCAAGCTATTGGATGTGTCGCCCCGCACGGCAAACAAGGCTATGTCATGGCGGGCGGAAACGGATTTTTTGCTATAAATAAACTGGGCGAGGAACTAACATTGATTAACCGTGCCTTTGATAGCCATCACCAGAAGTTTAATGATGGTAAAGTTGATCCGCAGGGCCGCTTTTGGGCTGGTTCAGCGTGTCTAGATGGAACTGAAGTGGAAGGTTCGCTTTATTCCATTGATGAAAATCACTCTGTAACAACAGCATTTGGTGGCATCACGTCGTCCAATGGTTTTGACTGGAGTGCGGATGGTCGATTTTTCTATTATGTTGATACGGCGGCCGGAGGCATCGATGTTTTTGATATTGATGAAGAAACTGGCGCCTTTATAAAGCGGCGACGTTTCGTTGATATTCCTGGCACATTAGGATTAGCTGACGGGCTCACAGTTGATGCTGAAGGCTGTGTATGGCTAGCAATATGGTATGCGGGGGGGATATTTCGCTATGCACCATCCGGCGAGCTAATAGAAAAAGTAAATGTCCCCGTCTGCCGAACATCGAGCTGCGTCTTTGGCGGCGATAAAATGAGCACGCTTTTTATCACGACAGCAAAAGGCCGGGAGCAGTCAAATTTTCCCACAGAAAACGAGGCAGGGGCTATATTTGCAATTGAAACGGAAGCACAAGGGCAAGTGAGGTCAAGTTATCATGGCTAATAAACTTACATATTCTAAAGGTATTTTCCACTACGCAGACGAGCTACCCCACACTGGTTCGCAGATATCGCTCGGCGAAGGAAACACTCCAACTATCCCGCTCAAAAGGCTTGGTGAACATATTGGACTTCCTAACTTATACGCAAAACTTGAAAGCAGCAATCCTACCGGATCCTATAAAGACAGGGTCGCCGCCATGTCAATTTCACTGGCCGTTGATGCGGGTAAGCTCGGCTGGATAGCCACATCATCCGGCAATGCCGGTACGTCACTGGCCGCCTATGCAAACCGTGCTGGTTTGCCGGGGTTTCTCGTTGTGGTGCCTAATATTCCCCGTGAAAAACTGCTGCCTATTCTCGGTCTTGGTAATGCACGAGTGATGAAAGTGAGCGGCATTGGCGATAAGGGCGACGCAAAATCAGAAACATCCATTTTTGATACCGTGCAATCTGCTGCTGATAAATACGGGTTATACCTTGGAGTGACGGCTCATAAATTTAATGATCAAGGCATGCGCGGTGCCGATACAATATCCTATGAACTTGATGACGCAGGCTTTGATCAATCGGTTGTTTATGTACCGACGGGCGGCGGTGGCCTTGCATCGGCAATTTGCCGTGGATTTAAAACCAGAAACTCTAAAAACCGTGTCGTTGTCGCCCAGCCCGCAGGATGCTCCCCAATTGCGTCTTATCTGCAAGGCGATATAAACCAGCCCGCCATCACAAACTGCGATACAAAAATATCCGGCTTGCAGTTGCCGTCACCACCTGACGGCGGGCTCGCTGCAGATTATATTAGAAAATCAGATGGTTGGGGAACAACCGCACTTGATGATGAAACATTCGCCAGCCAGCACCTTTTATCAAGGATGGAAGGTATATTCGTTGAACCCGCATCCGCCATTAGCTTGGCAGCGGTAATCAATGACCGCAAGAACGGTAGATTAAAACCTTCAGACACAGTAGTGCTGATCCTGACCGCGACAGGGATCAAGGACCTAAATAGTGTGGAAGAAATAGTTACCCCGCCAAACAAAATAGACGCCAATGATCTACCCAAAGCAATAAACAGCTGGACACTCGACTTATAAAGAGCAAGCCACGCCCGCAGGAGAGATCATAGCAATCACTTCACCTGCATCAATAGGTGCTTCTCGCCTAAGCAGCATAACAACACCACCCGCTGGTGCGTTGATGGTTGCGATCACGCAGCCTTTATCATCATATATATCACATATGCGGTCGTCTTTTTTTACACTATCCGCCATTGCGACGTGGGTTACTATAATCCCTGTCACTGGTGCCATGATGGCCTGATCGGTATTTCCGCCCGCGTCAGTGATTAAATATTTTTCGGATGGCGTTGAAATTTCACCGTCTAACATATCAAATGAAATAAGCACATTGAGAAGCCCGCGAACATAAGCATCGGTTTCGCTAGCCTTAACTTCACCGCCACCACCACATTCGAGATATATGGCCGGAACATCAAGTTCTACGGCCGCCGAAAGACTTCGTCCTTCTGAAAGCTCAGTATGAGCCCAAATGATAGAGGTGCCAAACGCATGAGCCAGTTTCGCACATTTTTCGCTATAGGGCGTACCGAGTTCAAAGAAGCCGCAAAATAATTCCATGGCATATTTAATGCCTGCTGAATGAAGATCAATCATCGCATCAGCACCGGCGATGACTTCATTGGTTATGACATGGGCTGTGCGCCCTGTCACAGTGCCATCTTCAGATCCGGGAAATTCCCGGGCGAGGTTTTTATTATCAATTGGATTAAACCTATTTCGCGCGCGGTACGCCGCAGGATTAGCCACAGGCAATAAGCGAACCTTTCCTGAAATGGGTTTTTCTTTAAGAATTTGTGCCAGACGGCGGACCGAAAGAACTCCTTCTTCCTCGTCACCATGAATACCACCGATCACGGCGACAGTTGGGCCAGGCGTTGTTCCAGTAATTTCAATAAGTTCCAGTTTTTCACATTCACCAATATCAATTATTTTATGCTGGATATTATTGGTCATGACTTTTACCCATGGTATAAAGTGTCAGGCCTTCCAGATCGGTGTGGTCTGAGGGGAGCAGCAGACTAGCCAGATAACCGGCGGCCATGCTTGTTAAAATACCGATCGTTGCAAAAAGATAACCGTCAGCCCAATCCATCATGAATGTTAGCATCATTACCCCGACACCAACAAATATACCGATAAGCGCTCCCCAGCCATTGGCCCTGCGGGTGAACATGCCGAGTATAAACAGCCCGCCGAGCGCACCCATGAACATACCGATCACCTTATAATATTCTTCTGCAAGTGAAAGGATTTCAGGACTAATAAAAAGAAGCCCTGCAAAGGTACCGCCAAGCCCGACAAGAAAAGTCAGTATTCGAGCGGCGTTGAGATAACCTTTTTCAGTTTCACAGGCATTGAAGGGTCGCATGAAATCAGTAACCAATGTAGTAGCCATGGAATTCATACTTGTTGATACGGTCGACTGCGCCGCTGAAAATATCCCGGCGATGATAATGCCGGCTATACCGACCGGAAGCTCGGTCGCTATGAACGCCGGAAAGATTTGGTCGACCTGAATGGTAGGGTCGAGCTTTTCAGGGTTTGACTGGTAAAAGCTATAAAGCCCGGTACCAATGCTTAGGAATAAAAGACTGCTTGAAACCGCGAGCAGGCCATTGGTCCAAATTGATTTAGCGGCGGCCTTGGTATCCTTGGTTGTCATATAGCGCTGAACGACGGCTTGATCAGCGGAATAGCTTGATATATTCTGACCCAAACTACCGACGATTATCACCCATAGCGACCATGTTTTTATACTGCCTGCGCTAAAATCCAAATTGACCAGCCTGAACTTATCATCCGCCATGCCGGACTGGTAAAAGCCTGAAAATCCGCCGTCGGTTCCGTTAAGGATGACCGCAAAACAAATGACCGCACCAAGTATTAGAACAACCACTTGCAATGTATCGGTCCAGATCACAGCTTCTATGCCGCCAAGCGTAGAGTAAAGCAGTGAAAGCACGCCCATCAAAAGAATAGACTGCCAAGCCTCCATCGGTGTGATGGCCGAAAGGGCCAGCGCCGTTAATGCAAACACAATTCCCATTCGTCCCAGATGAAACAGCGTAAACAGGCCACTAGCAAAGAGCCGCACAGGCATATTGAAGCGCCTGGACAGATATTCATAAGCGCTGGTCGCATCAATTTGCCTAAAAAAGGGCATGGTAATATAAATAGCGATCGGGGCACAGGCCAGTATCATCAGTGTCCCCACATAGATGACCCAATCGGTGCGGTAAACCAGTGCAGGAATGGCAACATAAGTTAGTGAGCTTAGCATCGTCGCATAGATCGAACAGCCCGCTGCCCACCACGGGATATTCTGCCCGCCGCGAAAATAGTCGTTGGTATTTTTATTTTTAAAAGAAAAATAGACACCGATGAGCATTATCAGTGAAAGATAGACAATTAAAACCACAATATTCTGCCAACTAAAACTTTGTGTTGGGCCGTTAACTTTAGTCACTGAAAGATTAAGCGGTCCTTCTACCCCACCGGTGGCGAGAATAATATCATCTCCCCACCTTAGCGCAGTGGTTTTATCGGATACATCCAAATCACCACTGAGCGCAGCCCAAGCATTTGTAATGGTATTATAAGTGAGGGCCATTTGATTAGCATCATCAATAACCAGAATATGAGACTGGCTTATAGCGATACTGGCGGGTGAGCTAATGTCAATTTTATTACCGTCAACACTTATGTCACCTTTATTGGTCCATACTGCATCAGCCGGATTATAAACCCATATCTCACTATTCTCGCCGCCGATAGCAAATAACTGCTCACTGCGGCCGTCATGCTGAACCTGTAATGCTATATTGGTGCTGGCCTGATATTGCGGGATAGAGGGTAATTTAGTCCATGGACTAACTGTCATTGCGTCCGCTGCCGATTCAATTTGCGAAAGATCAAAGGAAAAGAGGTTGCCATCACTGCCAGCGATGACATAAAGCATATTATCCAGTACCGCTGCCGCGCCATTGATTGAAGTACTGGGTAAATCGGGCAGTTGCAATAACCGGATTTTTTGCTGCTCACTATCCCACTGAATGTGAAAAACATCATCTTGCACAGCATCGCCGCCGATTAAGAACATGCCAAGCTCATGACTTGCCGATGCGCCGTTAATATAACTTCCGGGCAAGCTAAGCCCGGTATCATGCCATGTCAGTGCGTCGCCCTCTCTGGTCGCAACCCAAATAGCATCCCCCGCGACAATAAGCGCATCATTATGAACGCCGATAAAGGAGGCCTCCACATCTAAGCTACCTAACGGATTAATTTCAATATTCGTCTTATTTATCCGATCATTGGGCTTTTCCTGAGCCGTCACCGGCGCGCTTAAAATAATAAACGCCATGATAAGTTTGGAAAATGCGGATAAAATATTTTTCATAGGGTTTATAATATTTTGTAGCGGTCAAATATATCGACGAGGCTTTCACCGCTATGAATTTCGTCGCGCACGGTATTTTCGGCGCTGACTTTTTCAAGTGATTTTTCCACCACCTCGCCAATTATGTCTTTGGGTATGATGACAATTCCGTCGCCGTCGCCAAAAACCAGATCGCCGCGCTCAACGGATACGCCGCCAATTTCACCCGGTACGTCAGATAACATCATTTTGCCGCGGTATTTCGTATCAGCCGGGTTGGTTCCGTTTGAATAAACCGGGAATTTTAAATCGATGATTTGTTTTGTATCGCGCACGCACCCGTCAGTAAGACAGCCTGCCGCGCCAAGATATGTTGATCTTTCCGAAAGTAGCTCGCCCCAGGGCGATATACGTTTATTGCCATGACATACTAAAACTGCAACTTCGCCGGGTTTTAAACTATCGACAAGGGCGATTTCTTTTTCATAGACATTCATGTCTTCGTCGTCATGATAAACGGGCATATAAAGGCCAACTCGCGCAAACCCGCATAGAATAAGAGTATTATCAAGCGCTTTTAAGCCCGGATATAACACTTGATTATGATAGCCCAGTGTATCCAGAGTATCCGCGATTACAGCAGCATAAAGCTTCTCTTTGCAGATATTTAACTGTTTTTGCCCCTCGCTCACGTCGGTCATTTTAGCGTCCCTTATTTTGTTAGTTGATACTATTTTATCTATTTTGACTAGGCAACTCTATTCTGCCTGCTGCCGTGTGCTTCGCACATAAGCCACACAATCCAGTTCGAACTTAAGCTTTGTGCCGAGAACGCCAATTATCGTGCTTCTGGTTGGTAGTGGGTTCGAAAAATATTCAGGATAAATTTTATTATAAAGCGCGCCGTCCGCTTCATCAGCAAGATAGGATTTTACGTTTATCACATTATCCAGCGAAAGCCCGGCGGCGGCGAGTATCTGTTTCAAATTTTCCAAGGAGCGGCGCATTTCTTCTTCAAATGTTCCTTCTATTATGGCACCCGTGTCAGCATCGACCGAGGCCTGACCGGAAACATACATAATATCACCGGCGATAATGCCGGGGCTGAATGGCAAGTGGGATTTAGCCCCTTCATTGATAATTTTCAACATTGATTTTCTTTCTTTTAATTTAATGATATTTTCTTATTCTTAAGCTTCTTATAAGGAAACCGTTTCAGATTACTGCTGCATAGTCCCGGACTATCGACATAATAACTTGTCCTTGCAATAGGATCATAGGCATCCTTGTGAGAAACGGCAGCTTTAATGATGACCAACTCTGCCTGTTCCGGCATAATATTCTGAGAATGAAGTTGTCCAAGATCCATCGGCGGTGTCTTGTGACTGCTCAGAAGGATAGTCGCCCGCTCATTTTTAACAACCGCGCATAGTCCCATTTCAATATTGTTCCCGACCATGGAAGCAAGATGAGAGTTCTTATCTTCCAAGATAAACTTCCCATCGCTTAGATGCTCTATTGTACCTTTAAATTTAACAGGTTTTCCGTGGTGGGCATCTGTTTTTGCGCCAATCATCAGCTCAACCGTATCTCCTAGTGCATGATCGTGACAAATGGTGGCCGCCTCTGGATCGTTTATTATTGCAACGATGTTCTTGCGACCGCTAACGAGGAGCGGCTCAAGTATTCCCGTTCCGTCGCCCGGTGTGCCGCCACCAATATTGTCTGAAGGTTCGATCAGTAAGATCGGTCCCGGACCAGACTTTGTTTGATCTATATCGCTAAGCACTGTTTCAAGGGATGCCTCTAGTGGGTATGCCTGATCTAAATGACTTTCAAATATTTGCAGAAGCTCTTCAAGATAACCGTGAGCCTTGCGCGTATCGCCACGTGCCGTGCAGTTTAAACTAAAACCGCAGTCAGCAATATCGGCATAGGCATAACCGCCCATTACGTTGATGCATAATATATCAGGATCTGCTTTCTCAATTTCCCTTGCTCTGGCTAAAGTGCTTTTCAGGGGATCATTCGCCGTTGCCTGACCTGTGGGTGGAATAACGTATGAACTGCCAAGATGAATTTGGCTTACTTTTGCATCATCCATCAATTGGTCTAGAAGTTTTGCGGCATTTATCGCAGCGTCCCGGGCGTCACTATGGGGATTTTTCTGATAGGAAAAAAGACATGCACTATGATCCGTCATTTTCTTTGATACATTCGCGTGCAGATCAATCACAGCAACCACCGGAATGTTCAGCTTTTTTCCCATAAGAAAATCATCAATTTCAAATAGGAGATCACCTTCCACATCATCAATAGCTTCACTGACCATGGCCCCGTGAAGCACCAGATAGATGCTGTCGATATTTTCATATTCACTTATCAGCACATCAAAGAAGTGACGTTTAAAATATTCGATTGCCTCATCATCAACCATTCCTGAAGGCGATGCCGCCATTTGGATCGTCGGGATAACATTCCAGTTCTTAGCCTCAGCATAGTCCAGAAAGCCATCTGTTGGTGAGCCATTGCCGATATTATTTTTTAGGATCTCATCACCAATATTAATGCCATTTTGACGAAACTGATCCATGCCTGTTTTTTGTTGCAGGAAAGTATGTGTTTCGTGAAAGAGCACTGCCATCAGTACATTTTTGGTCATCGCTAAGTCCCCAATAATTTATCAACAAAGTCAGGCACAATCTTTGTGGCCGGACCGTAATAACCGTTTGAAAACTGATCGGCATTAAGCGATGGCTCAATATTTAACTCAACCGTTTTAGCACGGTTATAATGAGTGACCATATCGACGAAGCCTGCAGCGGGATATACATTTCCCGATGTGCCAATTGAAATAAACAATCCGCACTCCATAAGCAATTTTTCTATTTCAGCCATATAGAGCGGCATTTCGCCAAACCACACCACATCAACCCGCATCGAGCCGAGCTCAGCGCAGTGCGGACAGATACTGCCTTCGTCCATAGCGTCCTGCCATTGAAATATTTCATCGCATGAAACGCAGCGTGCTTTTAAAAGCTCGCCGTGCATATGAATTAAATTTTCTGAACCTGCCCGTTCATGCAAATTATCAACATTTTGGGTAATGATTGTCACATCATCCAGCCAGTCACGTTCCAGCCGTGCAAGTGCCAGATGAGCATCATTGGGGCTAATATCTTTGCTGAGCAGTCCTTCTTTTCTTTTATTATAAAAACTATGAACCAGTTTAGGGTTTTCTTTGAACGCATCGGGACTAGCAACCTGCTCAATACTGACACCCTGCCATAGTCCCCCTTCACCGCGAAAAGTCGCCAGACCGCTTTCTTTTGATATTCCTGCCCCGGTTAAGATAACGATCGGCGCATCAGGTGAGGTTTTTGGGAAATCCTTCATTCACCGCCCGGCATTTTTGAATGTTTATAGGGGCTTTTTTGCAGTATTTTTATCATATCTTTTTCCAGACTTTCAACCGGTACCTCAACGATCCGGTTCAGCTCAACACCATCTTTATAGAAAATAAAAGTCGGCGTATTGGTGATGCCCATATCGTCAATTTCATTGCCCGGCGCCTGCTTCTTACGGTCAAGCGCTATCATTTCTGTGTCTGCGTTATAAGATGATAGAATTTTATAAAGTCTAGGCACTTCACGTTGACTGTCATGACACCAGGTTCCCATAACAATTTTAATTTCTACGCCGCTAAGCAGCTCATCAAGGCCGGATAGGGCCGCACTATCAACCTGGTAATTTTGATCATTTTCAGTGTACCACGCGGCGTATGGAGTTTGCTGCAGATCAGCTTTTGAAATTACGCCCAGCAGCATTTCGTCCTGTGCGTTTGCAGAAAATGAAGTCATCCCCCAGATTGCAACAACCATAATTAAGATAAAATTTTTCATGTGAAAGCCTTTATAAAACGACAAATTAAATATTTGCGTATTATAATCACGGCTTTCCAATAACCACAATAGGGAACATTTATTCCTGCGCTTATAAAGCATCTAATAAATTCTATAATTTAGTATGTAATTATGATATTATAGAAAATAGTAGAATATCATTCTATATATAGTAAGGATTAGCCATGGATGACTTTGATAAAAAGATTTTAAAATACCTTCAGGAAGATGCAACCATATCAACAGCCGCACTTTCGGAGAAAGTTGGCCTTTCGACCACACCCTGTTGGCGACGGGTGCAGATCCTTGAAGATAAGGGCTATATTGAAAAGCGCGTTGCACTGGTTAATAAGAAGAAATTAAATCTTGGTCTGACGGTCATCGTCAATATTAAAACCACCCAGCATTCAAAAGACTGGCTCGATAAATTTAGAAAATCTCTCATTCATATCCCCGAGGTTGTCGAAATCCTTCGTTTAAGCGGAGATACGGATTATTCCCTGAAAATATTGGTTCCCGACATGACTGAATATGACCGGGTTTATCAGCAAATCATTTCAAAAATTGATAATTTATATGATGTAAGTTCCAGCTTTGTAATGGAAGAGCTCAAAAACACAACAAAATTACCACTAGATTACGTATAAATAGCATTAAATTACATTAAATATTTCTAAAATAGAAAAATTTACTAAACAAATTTCATATCGTAAAAATATATTCTATATTTTATTGAATATAATTAAATAACGCAATAAACTTCCAGTAAGCCCATGTTAGTTTCCAGAATAATTAAATCAGGTAATCCCAAGGAAACAAAACATGCGTATTTCATTTACAGAACACCCTGCCTCCGTAGGCGAAAGTTATTTCGGTCATCTTTTTTCAGCACTTTCATTTTGCGGCAAAATGACAATTGCCCTACTGGCATGCCTCACACACGCCTTTCTACCCTTTCTTTGTGAAAAAACAGGTAGCGTAATGATCACCCGTCTTATGGATGATATGGTTCATAACCGTGATAAAAGATTTGTTCCCGCCAACGAAGATATTGCAGAAAAATCAAAAGCGGCATAAATTAGTCGGTGAATGATAAAAAACAGCACCATATTTGATGTCGATCAGGACAGTAACGATAAAAAGCAATTATTTATCGATGCGGCAATCTGTTCTCTGGCCAATCACGGCTATAAAGGAACCACCGTCCGTCAAATTGCCAAATATGCCGGTGTCGCGCCCGGTCTTCTGACCCATTATTATGAGGGCAAGGAAGTTCTTATTGCCCAGAGCTATAAATTTCTCGCCACCAAGTTTCTAGATCAGTTTCAGGAAAAAATTGATGCCGAGGAAACAGACCCCCTTAAAGCGTTACAAATATTTTTTCACAATATTTTCGAGCCTGATAATATGGGAACAGAATATTTGCGGGTCTGGCTTGCCTTCTGGACCCTGACCCTAACGGAAACAAGCCTTAGGGACGCTCATAAAGAAATTCATAGCCAGTATATCAGCTCAATAGAAAACCTGCTTAGAGAAGCTTATAAAACGAATGAAATTGACATTAGCGCGGAGGATATTAATTCCCTCGCCAAGGGCATAAACGCACTTCTTGACGGGTTATGGCTCGAATGCTGTCTTGACCCGGATGCTTTTTCACAAACTAAGAATTTAAAAATCATTTATAAATTCGTTGAAAGCACCACAGGCCTTAACATTAAACCGGCTTAAAAATCTTCTGGTGGGGTCAGTGTTTTGCGCGGCGGGTTCCATGCAGGGTCTTTCATGACCGTACATTTTGCCCAGCGTTTATTCCACTTAAGCTCTTTCTGGTAATAAATTTCGGCCCAAACGATATCGCCTACTTCGCCGTAAGGCATATCAACAAAACCAAGCGCAAGGTTCGTTTTAGCGGATGGCGCCCATGCGGCACTACTGACATAACCAATGCTTTTGCCATCTTCTTTATCAAAAAGGTAAGCGTTAGTCGCCGCTTTATTGCCTTCAACATCAAGTTTGACAAAACGGTAGCGTGAACCTTTTTCCTTTTCTTTGATCAAGGCACGCCGACCATTAAAGGCTACACCTTTATCAAGCTTAACGAGCCATCCTAAACCTAACTCATAGGGTGATTTGGCATGGCCCGCACGCACAGTTTCATTGGCCGGTGAAAATTCGATCTTCGCGGCAATAAGACCGGCTTCGATACGGGCAATTTCCAATGCATTTCCACCAATTGGACGAATTGCGTAATCTTTTCCACCCGCGTAAATAGCATCCCAAAGGGCTTCCGCCTGATCATTCTTAGTCCAGATTTCATAGCCCAGATCACCGGTATAACCAGAACGCGAAATCATAATCTCGCCGCCCGGAAAATCAAAAAAACGAACATCAAACATCTTCATGGTTTCAACGTCATTAAAACCCATGTTTTTCAGGATTTTACAGGTACACGGTCCTTGAAAAGATATCGCCGCTATTTCGTCTGTTACTTCCGAATATTCAATATCGAAACCAACGGCATTTCGTCTTAAAGTTTCCATTTGGCGCTCTTGTGCACATAAAAGATATTCATCATCCGCAACACGGAAAACGGTTCCGTCATCTATGACCATGCCTTCGTCGTCACACCAAACGGTGTAAGCAACACGTCCCACACGAATTTTTGTCATATCACGCGGTAGCAAGCGGTTCATAAAATCAAGTGCGTCAGGGCCTTTAATCCGGTATTTTGACATGGGCGTGATATCAAAGATGCTCGCTGAGTTACGAATAGCGAAATACTCAATCGTCGTGTCTTCGAGAACGGTAGGCGTCGTATATTCTGCCCAGCGATGCCATTCGTTTACATAATCATGTTCTTTAATTTTATTATAGAACGGAGAATATTTTACCGCACTGCGCCAATGATCTGATTTTAAGGGGTCTGGTTTTAGCTCAGATGTCATTTTTCTTCTCCTTTAAGTATGGCTTGGGCCGCGTTTCTACCGGCAGCACCCATGACACCACCACCCGGATGAGCGCCTGCGCCGCAAATATACATTCCGTCAAGCGGTAGCGCATATCTCGACGCTTCTGGAACGGGCCGTAACATGAGCATCTGATCAAGGGTTAGTTCGCCGTGATGCCAATTGCCACCGACGAGGCCGAAACGGTCCTCCAGATCTTTTGGTGTAATAAGCTCAGCATGTTCGATATGCTCCCGAATATCAGGGGCGAATTCAGCGATGCGGTTAATGCACGTTTCCAAGAAGTCCGCTTTCGCCTGATCCGTCCAGCCGCCTTTTAATTCATAAGGCGCATATTGCACAGTTGCCGATAGAACATGGCCCTTTTCCGTAAGACTGCTATCAACCACAGACGGTATGGATATTTCCATCATTGGTGAAGTTGATACTTCACCATATTTCACATGATTAAAGGCACGTTCCACCTGATCCTGAGACGGCGCAATCACCAGTCTGTTTTTAAGATCATCTTTCGCTAAACCTTTAAAATCAGGAAGATCCCGAAGAGCAATATGAAGCTTCGCCGCCGCGCCACGCATGCGAATATCGCCAATACGCTTTACGAAGTCCGCTTCAAAATGTCTTGTCCCGACCATATCATAAACTGTCGTTTTCATATTAGCGTTGGACGCTACGATTTCGGCACTTAGCACTTCACCGTCTTCTAACGTAACACCCGTGACCGCACAATTATCAACATCAATTGATTTTACGCGGGCACCGGTTCTCACTTCTGCACCATTTGCAATTGCTGCATTTGACATTGCTTCTGTCACCGCACCCATTCCACCTTCAGGAATATCAACCGCGCCGGCCTTTCCCGCCGCGATGCGGTAAAGGAAGTTTAGGAAATTACCCGGTGAATAAGGCCCGGTGTGGGTTCCGAGCACGGCGTCAAATGACAGCGCGCCTTTTAAATGTTCGTTATCAAATTCATCATCAAGCACGTCACGGATATTCATTCCGATCATGCGCAGGAGTTCTGACATTTTTTCCGCACCGAGGCCAAAACGTAATTTCCAACCAAGCTTCATCGCGGAGACTTTATCGTCCCAATCAAGATTAAAGATATCCATTGGCGGAAGGTCAATTAAAAACCCGAGCGTTGCGGCATATTCATGCATTAGGCTCATAAATTCTTTATAATTTTCCGCATCAGTTTCATTAATGCCGCCGCCCTTAACACTATTTTTAGTCAGGCGCATATGATCACCATCTGCATCAAGTGCGATGGTGGAAATATTGCTGGCCGACAGTTTTAAGCCATGTTTAGTCAGGTTTAAATCTTTTGAAACCTTGCCGTTGAGTTGGTTAAGGAATTGCGCACAGGATGACACTTTTTTACCGTAGCTAAGCTCGCCTGTGATAGCAGCGCCACCAACTTGGTTCTCAGCTTCAAGCACAACAACTTTTTTTCCTGCTTTAGCAAGATAAGCCGCGCAGACAAGTCCATTGTGACCGCCGCCGACGATGATTACATCGTATGATTTATTTGTATTATCAGTCATCGCCTTCGTCCTCCGGTACGGTGGTACTTATATTCATATCCATCAAAATCTCACGGGCTGAGTTTGCGCCCGGCGCGCCCATCACACCACCACCTGGGTGGGTCGTTGAACCACTTAAGTATAAGCCACCTACTGGCCCGCGGTACTGAGCACATCCATGAAACGGACGGTTAAACATCAATTGGTTTAAGGATAACTCGCCCTGGAAGATATTCCCTTCGGTTAAGCCAATTTCATTATCGATCACTTGACCGGATCTTACTTCTACATGTTCAATAAGATCTTTGAAGTTAGGGCTATATTTCGCAATGCTATTAATTACATTGTCACCAAATTGCTTGAGCAGATCATCATTCCAGTCCT